>URVR01000069.1 GCA_900551355.1 uncultured Eubacteriales bacterium
ACGAGATTCCTCTACGTCTCGTGGGCTCGGAGATGTGTATAAGAGACAGGATGACCACGGAGCTGTAATACGGGTCGGTGGCCACCATGTCCTTGGGCACCCAGCCGTGCTTATCCAGCCACATGATGAACTTCACCGCGGTCTTGCCCAGCCAGCGGGGCAGCTTGTTGAGGATGTCCATGTTCTCCGTGGAGGAATCCACCTTTTCGGAGCGGCAGTCCTGCACCTGCCTGCGGATGTACTCGTGGACGTCGGCCAGGGTGTTGTCCTCCCGGCTGTGCAGGAAAGCCAGCGCCTCGGCGCCCTTGTCGGAGAACTGCTTTTTCACCACGAACGCGGCGGACACCTCGTTGCGCTGGTAGAAATTGCTGTTGACGATGAAGCGGTTCAGCTTGGGCCGCTGGGTGATGGTGCGCAGCAGCGCCGCCACCACCAGATGGAACATGGTGTAGGGGAAGTCCGTCTCCGTTTTGTTCTTCTCCGCCAGATAGGCGTTCATAGCGGTCAGGTCGATGCGCTCGGAGACATACGCCTCGTTGTCGCAGCGGTTGGGATAGATGATGCCGGTGATGAAGTGCAGGGAATCCAGCTCCCGCAGCAGGCGGCCGTCCCGCCGGTCACCACGGCGTCTTTTCTGTGTTTCCATTTCTTTCTCCTGTCAGATGTATCTAATATATTTGTTGTCTTTTTACAAGCATATCTAATATTTCATATCAGATAGCAACGATAATCTGCCAAACTTGCAGTTTTACATTATAGCAGGGTCATCTGTAAATTACTACCCTTTTTTTGTATTTTCTGTGCTGCATCATGAATTCGTTGTGGAAGAAAAATAAGCTTCATGTAGAATTCATGTGGAATTCATGCAGGAAAAAGGGCCGGAGCCAACGGCTCCGGCCCTTCTGAGGGGTCGCTTGAGGGTACGCTTTTGAAATGGAAATGCGCTTTTTCAGAACTCGGCGCTGCCCACGGTGCGGGGGTGCAGCTCCACGTCGCGGATGTTGCTGACGCCGGTGAGATACATGACCATGCGCTCGAAGCCCAGGCCGAAGCCGGCGTGACGGCAGGAGCCGTAGCGACGCAGGTCGCAGTACCACCAGTAGTCCTCGGGCTTCATGCCCAGCTCGCGGATGCGGCTCTCCAGCAGCTCCAGACGCTCCTCGCGCTGGCTGCCGCCGATGATCTCGCCGATGCCGGGCACCAGGCAGTCCGCCGCGGCCACGGTCTTGCCGTCGTCGTTCAGGCGCATATAGAATGCCTTGATCTCCTTGGGATAGTCGGTGACGAACACCGGCTTTTTGAACACCTGCTCCGTCAGATACCGCTCATGCTCGGTCTGGAGGTCGGTGCCCCACTCCACCTTATAATCAAATTTATCGTTGTTCTTCTTCAGGATCTCCACAGCCTCGGTGTAGCTGACGCGGCCGAAGTCGGAGGCGGCCACATGCTCCAGACGCTCCTTCAGGCCCTTGTCCACAAAGCTGTTGAAGAAGTCGATCTCATCGGGGCAGCGCTCCAGCACCCGGCGGATGATATGCTTGATCATGGCCTCCGCCACGTCCATGTCGCCGGCCAGATCGCAGAAGGCCATCTCCGGCTCGATCATCCAGAACTCGGCGGCGTGGCGCTGGGTGTTGGAGTTCTCGGCGCGGAACGTGGGGCCGAAGGTGTACACATCGCCGAAGGCCATGGCAAAGTTCTCGGCGTTCAGCTGGCCGGACACGGTGAGGCTGGTCTTTTTGCCGAAGAAGTCCTTGGTGTAGTCCACCTGCCCGTCCTCGGTCCTGGGGACGTTGTTGAGATCCAGCGTGGTCACCTGGAACATCTCGCCGGCGCCTTCGCAGTCGGAGCCGGTGATGATGGGGGTCTGGACATAGACGAAGCCCCGGCTCTGGAAGAACTCGTGAACGGCGTAGGCCGCCACGGAGCGGACGCGGAACGTGGCGGAAAACAGATTGGTGCGGGGCCGCAGGTGCTGGATGGTGCGCAGGAACTCCACGCTGTGGCGCTTCTTCTGCAGGGGATAGTCGGGGGTGGACTTACCCTCCACCTCGATGGTGTGGGCCTTGACCTCCAGCGGCTGCTTGGCGTCCGGTGTCAGCACTACGGTGCCGCGGACGATCAGGGACGCGCCCACGTTCTGCGCGGCGATCTCCTTATAATTGGACAGCTCCTCGGCGGACATGACCACCTGCAGATTCCTGAAGCAGGAGCCGTCATTCAGCTCGATGAAGCCGAAGGTCTTCATGTCGCGGATGGTACGCGCCCAGCCGCAGACGGTGACCTCTCTGCCGCCCAGAGACTCCTGGTCGGCGAAGATCGCTGCGATTCTCATTCGTTCCATAGTCTTTCACCTTTTCTGTTGATATTTCGGGTCTTATGCTGTGACATGATATTATACACTACCCTGCTGAATTTTACAAGGAGGAGTTTTCCCTCTTGACAAGCGGCTGCCGCCGCGCTATGATAAGCATGTGATTAGAAACTTAATTTTCGTTTAGGAGGCGATACCATGACCCAGCGGGAGCGCCAGCTTCTGGAGTGGATCCGGGAAAACCCCATGATCTCCCAGCAGGAGCTGGCTGAAAAGGCCGGTATCACCCGCTCCAGCGCGGCGGTACACATCTCCAGCCTGATGAAGAAGGGCTACATCGCCGGGCGGGGCTATCTGCTGCGCACCGACCCCTACATCGTGGTGGTGGGCGGCGTGAACATGGACATCGGCGCCGTGTCCCACGCGCCGCTGGTGGCCCGGGACTCCAACCCCGGACGGGTCACCACGTCACTGGGCGGCGTGGGCCGCAACATCGCCCACAACCTGTGCCTGCTGGGCGAGCAGGTGTCCATGGTGACGGTGCTGGGACAGGACAGCTTTGCCCAGAGCGTGCGGGAGAACGCCGCCGCCATCGGCCTTGACCTGACACACAGCGCCGTCATCCCCAACGGGCGCACCGGCACCTATCTGTTCATCGACGACAGCGACGGCGACATGGCGCTGGCCGTCAACGACATGGCCATCTACGACCACATGACGCCGGACTTCCTGCGGCAGCGGCTGGATTTCATCAACCACGCCGATCTGGTGGTGGTGGAGACGAACCTGCCGGAATCGTCGCTGCACTGGCTGTGTGAGCACTGCACCGCGCCCCTGCTGGCCGACCCGGTGTCCACCATCAAGGCCCCCAGGCTGAAGCCGGTGCTGGGCCGCCTGACGGCGCTGAAGCCCAACCGCATGGAGGCGGAGCTGCTCAGCGGCGTGGCCATCGAAACGGACGCCGACGCAGCCCGGGCGGCGGAAAAGCTGCTGGAGACGGGCCTGCAGCAGGTGTACATCTCCCTTGGCGGCGACGGGCTGTACGCCGCCGACCGGCAGGGACACACCGCCCGTGTGGCCTGCCCCCGTGTACAGATCGCCAACGCCACCGGCGGCGGCGACGCTGTGGCCGCCGCGCTGGCCGCCTGCATCGCCCACGGCAGGACGCTGGAGGAGACGGCGCAGCTGGCCATCGGCGCAGGCGCGCTGGCCTGCACATCATCGGAGACCATCCACCCCGGCATGAGCTGGGAGAACATCCATTATATTTTGCACAAGGAGGAGCATTGATATGAACCGTTATCTGGACGTTGCACCCGAGGTACAGGAGGCCATCAAGGCCGGCAAGCCCGTTGTGGCGCTGGAGAGCACCATCATCAGCCACGGCATGCCCTATCCCCAGAACGTGGAGACGGCCCTGAACGTGGAGAAGATCATCCGGGAGGGCGGCGCCGTGCCCGCCACCATCGCCATCATCGGCGGGCGGCTGAAGGCCGGTCTGACCCCGGAGGAGATCGACTATCTGGGCAAGACCGGCGCAGGCGTCACCAAGGCCAGCCGCCGCGACCTGCCCATTCTGGTGGCGGAGAAGCGGGACGGCGCCACCACCGTCACCACCACCATGATGATCGCCGCCATGGCGGGCATCGAGGTGTTTGCCACCGGCGGCATCGGCGGCGTCCACCGCGGCGCCGAGACCACCATGGACATCTCCGCCGATCTGGAGGAGCTGGCCCAGACCCCCGTGATGGTGGTGTGCGCCGGCGCCAAGTCCATTCTGGATCTGGGCCTGACCCTGGAGTATCTGGAGACTCACGGCGTGCCGGTCATCGGCTACCAGACCGAGGAGCTTCCCGCGTTCTACACCCGGAAATCCGGCTTCGCCGTGGACTACCGTCTGGACACCCCCGCCCAGCTGGCGGAGGCGTTCCACGTCAAGCGGGAGCTGGGTCTGCGGGGCGGTATGCTGGTGACGAATCCCATCCCCGAGGCGTACTCCATGGACGCGGACGTTATCAACAAGGCCATTGACGAGGCGGTGGAGGAGGCCAAGGAGCAGGGCATCCACGGCAAGGCCACCACCCCCTTCCTGCTGGCCAAGATCAAGGACATCACCGGCGGCGACAGTCTGGCCGCCAACATCCAGCTGGTGTACAACAACGCCCGGCTGGCCACGGCCACGGCGGTGGAGCTGAGCAAGCTGCGGAAGGCCGACTGACGGTGAAGGAGCTGCTGACCACCCCCGCCGGGGCGCTGGCGGTATGGCTCATCGCCATCAATCTCGTCACGTTCGCGGTGTACGGCATCGACAAGCGCCGGGCCAGACGGGGCGCGTGGCGCGTACCGGAAAAGACGCTGTTCCTGCTGCCCCTGCTGGGCGGCAGCATCGGCGCGCTGCTGGGGATGCGGGTGTTCCGCCACAAGACGAAGCACTGGTATTTCGTATGGGGCGTACCCGCCATCCTGCTGGCGCAGATCGCGCTGGCGGCGTGGCTGCTGTACAGGTGAAAAGGACCGGCCTTCCGTGGAACGGAGGGCCGGTTTTCCGCGAAAAAAGCAGGTGACAACGCCGCGGACGGGTGTTATAATGCCGGAGAGGTGAGCATCATGATACGAAAAGCGACAGCGGCGGACATCCCCGCCGTGGCGGCTATCTATGACGCGCTGCTGGACCGGGAAGAGCAGGGACTGCTGACCACCGGGTGGACGCGGGGCGTGTACCCCACGGAGCAGACGGCGCGGGACGCGCTGGACGCCGGGACGCTGTATGTGCTGGAGGACGAGGGCCGCGTCACCGCCGCCGCCAAGATCGATCAGCACCAGATGGAGCAGTACGCCCAGTGCGCGTGGCGGAACGACGCGCCGCCGGAGCAGGTGCTGGTGCTGCACACGCTGGTGGTGGATCCCTCCGTCAGGGGCAGGGGCTGCGGCACCGCCTTCGTCCGGTTCTATGAGGCGCTGGGGCGGGAGACGGGACGCAGCTGCCTGCGCATCGATACCAACGCCCGCAATACCCCGGCCCGGGAGCTGTACGCCAGGCTGGGCTACACCGAGGCGGGCATCGTGGCCGGTACGTTCAACGGCATCCCCGGCGTGGAGCTGGTTTGTCTGGAGAAAACCGTGTAGCTGTTGCAAATAGCACTGATAAATGGCAGAATTCTCCGTATACTAAAGAAAATATGACACAAAGGAGGGCGCGTGATGGCTATCGTACACGCAACGACGCAGAGCTTCGGACAGGAGGTCCTGCAGGCGGACAAGCCGGTGCTGGTGGACTTCTGGGCGGCATGGTGCGGCCCCTGCCGGATGCTGGCTCCCGTGCTGGAGGAGCTGGCCGGTGAGACGGATTTCAAGATCGTCAAGGTGGATGTGGACGCGGAGCCAGCGCTGGCCATGCAGTTCGGCATCGAGAGCATCCCCACGCTGCTGGTGTTCCGGAACGGACAGCTGGTGAACAAGTCCGTGGGGCTGGTGTCCAAGGCGGACATCCTGCGGCTGATGCAATAAGGTGAAATACCTGCGTTCTCCGGAGCGCAGGTATTTTTTGGTTGACAGCGGCGGCGATGCTGGGTACAATGGGGCAAAATCAAAGGACAGGGGGTATTTCCATGAACATCGGTCTGCTGGGCTTCGGCGTGGTGGGCGGCGGCGTGCTGGAGCTGGCACAGAGCCGCGGGGACATCACCGTTTCCCGGGTGCTGCTGCGCAGTCCCAAGGCGGGGCTGCCGGAGGGCATGGCCACCTACGACTTCAGCGACATCCTTCAGGACGACGCCATCGACACGGTGGTGGAGGTCATGGGCGGGCTGCACCCGGCCTATGAGTACGTCACCGCCGCCATGGAGCGGGGCAAGAACGTGGTCACGGCCAACAAGGCGCTGATCGCCGCCTACTATCAGGAGCTGACGGCGCTGGCGAAGGAAAAGGGCGTGGCTCTGCGGTGCACCGCCGCCGTGGGCGGCGGCATCCCGTGGCTGGTGAATCTGGCCCGGGTCAAGCGGCTGGACGCCGTTTGCGCCGTGGGCGGCATCATGAACGGCACCACCAACTTCATTATGGACGCCATGCACAAGGCCCCCGTGGACTTCCCCGCCATCCTCAAGGAGGCGCAGGAGCTGGGCTACGCCGAGGCGGACCCCTCCGCCGACATCGACGGCGACGACATCCGCCGGAAGCTGTGCATCTCCGCCAACATCGCCTTTGACGCGGTGCTGGACGAGACGGCCATCCCCACCTTCGGCATCCGCACCGTCACGGCTGAGGACATCGCCGCCTTCAAGGCCCACGGCTTCGTGTGCAAGCTGCTGGCCGCGGCGGAGGCCGCGGAGAACGGCGTATGCGCCTATGTGGAGCCGACGCTGGTAGACGCCGGTGAGCCGGAGGCCGCCGTGCCCGCCAACTACAACCTCATCACCTACACCGCCGAGCGCATCGGCCGCCAGAGCTTCTTCGGGCAGGGCGCAGGGCGCTTCCCCACCGCCGTCAACGTGGTGCAGGACTGCCTGACCATTCTGGCCGGGGACAAGTCCTTCTACACGGACAGGGCCGAGGCGGCGGCGCTGGACGGCTCCGCCGAGGCGCACCCCTACTATGTACGCACCGCCGCGCCCGACGACTTCCTGCGCGGCGTCACCGCCGACGACTGGGGCAGCGGCGTCATCACTGGGGCCGTCAATACCTATGACATGCTGGCGTGGGCCAGACGGCAGCTGGCCGTGGACCCGGCCTGCTTCATCGCCGGTATCCGATAAAACACGCAGAGAGCCGAAATAACGGCTCTCTGCGCGCTTTTAAGCAAATCTTCATTTCCTGTTCAAATATTTCCGCGCATTTTGTGGTAGGATGATACCACATACGAAAGAAAGAGGCATTTGTTCCATGAAGCAGCACCGCACACTCACTGAAAAACAGAAAAAGCTGCTGTCCGGCGGCGCCATCGCCGTCTTTATCCTGCTGGGCGCGGCGCTGGCGTGGTTCGTGGGGCGGCCCATGGTGCGCTTCGCCAAGGAGCCGGAGGTGTTCCGGCAATGGGTGGCAGGCCACGGCTTCTGGGGCATGGCCGCCTACGCGGGCATGGTGTTCCTGCAGGTGCTGGTGGCCATCATCCCCGGCGAGCCGCTGGAGATCGCGGGGGGCTACGCCTTCGGCGCAGTGTGGGGCACGGTGCTGTGTCTGCTGGGGGCGTTTCTGGGCAGCGTGGCGGTGTTCGCCGTGGTGCGGAAGTGGGGTGTGCCGCTGGTGGAGGTGTTCTTCCCCTGGGAAAAGCTGGACAAGCTGTCGTTCCTCAAGACCTCCCCCAAGCGGACGGCGCTGCTGTGGCTGGTGTTCACCGTGCCGGGCACGCCCAAGGATCTGCTGTGCTACTTCGCGGGGCTGATGGATCTCAGCTGGCCGTCGTGGCTGCTGATCGCCTCCGTGGGGCGTCTGCCCTCCATCATCACCTCCACCGTGGGCGGCAACGCGCTGGGGCTGCAGAACTATCAGTTCGCCGCCGTTACCTTCGCCGCCACCACGGTCATCGCCGGGGTGGGGCTGCTGATCTACCGGCAGATCTGCCGCCGCCACGAAAAGCCGGCGGAGGACGGGCCGTCCGGGGAAAAGAGCTGAAAATATCCGGCGCTCACCTGATGGCGGGCGCCGGTTTTCTGTCCTTGACCTTTTCTGCGGCAGCAGGTATAGTGTAGTGGTATATGATCGTGTTATCCGGAGGTGCGCTATGAAAAAAGATCTTCTGCTGGCCCTGCGCAGCGGCGAGACGCTGACGCTGCGGCAGCAGACGCTGCTGGCTTTGCAGCTGAGCATCCCGGCCATTCTGGCGCAGGTGTCCTCCATCGCCATGCAGTATATCGACTCGTCCATGGTGGGCCATCTGGGGCGGGACGCCAGCGCCGCCATCGGGCTGGTGGCCTCCAGCACATGGCTGCTGGGCGGGCTGTGCCGCGCCCTGACCGTGGGCTTCTGCGTCCAGACGGCCCAGCGCATCGGAGCGGGCGAAGAAAAGGATGCCCGGAATCTGGTACGGCAGAGTCTGGTGCTGGGCATTGCCTTCGGACTGGTGCTGGCGCTGGTGGGCAGCGCCGTGTCCGGCAGTCTCCCCCGCTGGCTGGGTGCGGAGGAGAGCATCTGGCAGGGTGCGTCCGTGTATTTTCTGATCTTCGCCCTGTCCCTCCCCGCCCTGCAAATGAACAGTCTGGTGGCCGCGCTGCTGCAGGCCAGCGGTAATATGCGCTGTCTCTTATACACATCTCCGAGCCCACGAGACG
>URVR01000070.1 GCA_900551355.1 uncultured Eubacteriales bacterium
CGAGATTCCTCTACGTCTCGTGGGCTCGGAGATGTGTATAAGAGACAGCCTTCACCTCGTTGGGGTAGGGGTGGTCGTAGAGCACCTGCTTCATCTCCCACAGGTGCATGGCGGAGGGTACGACATACAGGAAGTGACCCTCCGGCCGCAGTACCCGGCGGAATTCCTCGATAGCCAGCGGGGAAAAGCAGTTGAGCAGCAGGTCGATGCTGCTGTTCGCCACCGGCAGGTGATAGGAGGAGGCCACGGCGAACTCCACACTTTTCTCCCGCCGGGCGGCCAGCCGCAGAATGAACTTGGAGATATCCGTACCCGCCATCCGGGGCGTCTTCCCGGCATCGCACAGGGCCTGATAGATGGCGGCGGTGTAGTATCCCTCGCCGCAGCCGCTGTCCAGCACCGCCGGGGCGGGGCCGGTCAGGGAGACAGAAAGTTGACATAACGCATCACGCAGAGGCGCGTAGTAGTCCTTGGAGAGGAAGGCGCTGCGGGCGGCGGCCATGGCCTTGTCGTCGCCGGGGGCCTTGGAGTGCTTCCGGTTCACGGGCAGCAGGTAGGTGTAGCCCTCCCGCGCCACATCGTGACAGTGACCGTTGGGGCAGAAATAGCTGTTCTCCCGCCGTGTCAGCTTTTCACCGCACAGAGGACAGACGAACAGGCTGCTCATCGCTTACCCTCCGGCAGGGTCACATCGTGGATCCACTTCTTCGACCGGACGCGCCACAGGCAGATGGGGCATTTGATAAAGCTCTCCGCCTGAATGGCCAGGGAGACGAACCACGGATCGGCGTCCAGCACCAGCGCCAGCACCGCCGTCAGGGGCAGCGCCACCAGCCACTGGGGCGCCAGATCCAGCGCCGTGGACCAGAATACGTCGCCGCCCGCCCGGAGGATACCGGTGACGGCGGAGATGGAGTAGGCGTGCAGCGGGATGCAGGCAAAGCCCGTCACCGCCAGCGTGGTGGCGAGGTGGGCGCTGAGGTCATACAGCTCAAACAGCGGGAAGATCACCGGCTGGAACAGCAGCGGCACCAGCACCAGCGCGATCACCGCCAGCACCGTACCGACCACCACCGTGACCCACGATAACGTCTTGGAGAGCGCCATCAGCTCCTCCCGGCTCTGCCCCTCGCCGATGGCCTTGCCCACCATGACGGCGGTGGCGGCGCCCAGACCGAAGCACACCACGAGGAACAGACGGTTCAGGTTGCCCATAACGGCGTTGGCCGCCAGAAATTCCACGGAGATGGTCATGTGGCCGAGAACCACCGTCAGCAGGCTGTTGCCAAGACCCCAGAACAGCTCGTTGCCCATGACGGGGGAGGCGTACTTGACGAACCGGCGCAGCATCTCCCAGCCCGGACGCAGCAGCGCCTTCAGATCCAGCGGAATGACCTTGCTGCGCAGGGCGCAGAACAGGCACACGGCAAACTCCGCCACGCGGCTGAGCAGCGTGGCCAGCGCCGCGCCCTCCACCCCCAGCATGGGGAAGCCGCACTTGCCGAAGATCAGCAGGTAGTTCAGGCCGGTGTTCAGCACCGTGGACATACCGAACAGCTTCATGCCGAAGCCGGCGTTCTCCACGCTGCGCTGGGCGCTGACATAGATGGACGAGAGCATATTGAACACATAGGAAAAGCCGATGAGCCGCAGATACGGCGCGCCCAGCAGGGACAGGTGGTGCTTGTTGCTGAGCAGCTCCATGATCGCGATCGGCCACAGGAACAGCACCAGCGCGACGACCAGTGCCAGCGCTACGCCCAGACCGGCCGCCACGCCGATGGCGCGGCTGATGTTGGTCAGATCCTTCTTGCCCCAGTACTGGCTGATGAGGATGCCCACACCGGACTGGACGCCGAAGACGATGGAGATCAGCAGAAATACCGGCACGTTGGCGGCGGTCACCGCCGCCATCTCGTTGTTGCCCAGCTTGCTGACCATGAAGGTGTCGATGAGACCCAGCGAGAACGTGATGAGGTTCTGCAGGGCGATGGGGCCGGTAAGAGCGGCCAGATAACGGTAGAAGCCTTTATCGCGCTTCAAAGCCTGAAACATAATTCACCTCAGAAAAATAGTAATTGTCTATCACAGCATGGGAAAGCGGGTGGCCTGATGGGCTTTCAGCGCGTCGTACAGGGCGTCCACGTCCGATGTGGTGTTGTCAGGGGAGAAGGAGATGCGGATGACGCCGGCGGCGGTGCGCTTGTCCAGCCCCAGCGCCGACACCACATGGCTGGCCTTGCCCTGATGGCAGGCGGAGCCGGCGGAGATGCAGATGCCCTGCGCCCCCAGATCGGTGACGATGTTGGCGCTGGGATAGCCCGCCAGCGACACGGCCAGAATGTGGGGGGCCGTGCCCGATGCCACCGGCACCATGCCGGGGATGGTCAGCAGCCTCTCCCGGCAGTAGTCACGGAGGGCGGTCATATGGGCGATCTTGGCGTCATAGTCCATCAGGCGCAGCTCCACCGCCTTGGCAAAGCCGGCGATCTGCGCGGTGGCCTCCGTGCCGGAGCGCAGGCCGCGCTCCTGTCCGCCGCCGGGCAGCAGAGGCCGCACGTTGCGGAACCGGTCGGAGATGTACAGGGCGCCCACGCCCTTGGGGCCACCCAGCTTGTGGGCGGACAGGCTCATCATATCCACGCCCCATGCCTCCGGGTCGCAGGGTACCTTGAGAAAGCCCTGCACCGCGTCGCAGTGCAGCAGGGCGCGGGAATTCCGCTCCCGCAGGAGCTGCGCCGTCTCCTTTACGGGGAACACGCAGCCCGTCTCGTTATTCACCAGCATCATGGACACCAGCACCGTGTTCTCCCGCAGGGCGGATGCCACCTGCTCCACGGTGACGTGGCCGGTGCGGTCGGGCTTGAGGTAGGTGACCTCATAGCCCTGCTGCTGCAGCCAGCGGCATGGCTCCAGAACGGCGCTGTGCTCCACGGCGGTGGTGATGATGTGCTTGCCGACGTGCCGCCCCTGCCAGACGGCGGCCTGTATGGCCCAGTTGTCCGATTCCGTGCCGCAGGAGGTGAAGTACAGACGCTCCGGCGGGCAGTGCAGTGCCCCGGCGACAACGGCGCGCCAGCCCTCCACGGCTTTTTTCATCTCCTGCCCCGCGGGGTACTGGGAGGAGGGGTTGCCGAAGTGTTGGGTCAGCACCTCGTACATGGCGTCCGCCACGGCGGCGGGTACCGGCGTGGTGGCGGCGTTATCCAGATAGATCATGGGAAAAACCTCTCAATTTCATAGGCCGGAGGACTTGCCACCGGCGAAAGTATCCAGTATAATAAAGCATTACCGTATATTATACCGACATTCGACGGAAAGTGCAAGGAGAATCCCCATGCTGGCAGCGATTTACACATTAGGCTGTAAGGTCAATCAATACGAAACGCAGGCCATGGAGCAGGAGCTGGTGCGCCGGGGCCACACGCTGGTGTCGTTTGATGAAAAGGCGGACGTCTATATCGTCAACACCTGCTCCGTCACCGCCGTCAGCGATAAAAAATCGCGGCAGATGCTGCGGCGCTGCCGGAAGCTGAACCCGGAGGCGGTGGTGGCCGCCTGCGGCTGCTATGTGCAGACCCATCCGGAGGAGGCGGCATCGCTGGACATAGACCTTGTGGCGGGTACCGGCGACCGCATGGCGTTTCTGGAACTGCTGGAGCAGGTGAGCCGGGAGAAGCAGGTGACGCTGCTGGACGATGCGCTGAGGCGCCGGACGTTCGAGGTGCTGCCCGCCGGCGGCATGGCCGAGCGTACCCGCGCCATGCTGAAGGTGGAGGACGGCTGCGTCAACTTCTGCACCTACTGCATCATTCCTTATGCACGGGGGCCGGTGCGCTCCCTGCCTAAGGCGGAGGCGGTGGCCCAGACGGAGCAGCTGCGGCGGGAGGGCTACCGGGAGCTGGTGTTCACCGGTATTGAGATCTCCAGCTGGGGCCACGACCTGAAAAACGGTGAGACGTTCATCGACCTTCTGGAGGCGGTGTCCGCCGCCGCGGGGGATATGCGGCTGCGTCTGGGCAGTCTGGAGCCCCGCACCATCACGGAGGATTTCTGCCGCCGCGCCGCCGCGCTGCCCAACCTGTGTCCCCACTTCCATCTGTCCCTGCAGTCCGGCTGCGACGCCACGCTGCGGCGGATGAACCGGAAGTACGACACGGCCCGGTTCCGGCAGTCGGTGGCGCTGCTGCACCGGTACTTCGACCGGCCCGCCGTCACCACTGACCTCATCTGCGGCTTTCCGGAGGAGACGGAGGAGGAGTTTGCCCAGACGCTGGCGTTCATCCGGGAGTGCGGCTTCGCGGCCATGCACATCTTCCCCTACTCCATCCGCCCCGGCACAAAGGCGGCGGCCATGGAGCAGGTGCCGCCGGCGGTGAAGGAGGCCCGGGCCGCCCGTGCCGCGGAGGCGGCGGAGCGGATGCACCGTGCCTACCTGAACGGCTGCGTGGGGCAGGTGTACCCGGTGCTGTTTGAGCAGGTCAAGGACGGTCTCTCCACCGGCCACGCCCCCAACTACATGGAGGTGGCCATGGAGGGCGATAATTTACATAATGTTGTGCAAAACGTAAAGATCACCGGCGTAGAAAACGATATACTGCGAGGGGAGTTTACATAATGAATCACTTTTTTGCCTATATCGACCGTATGCGCTACATCGAGCGCTGGGCACTGATGCGCAACAGCGTCCGGGAGAACATTCAGGAGCACAGCCATCAGGTGGCGGTGCTGGCCCACGCGCTGGCGGTGATCCGCAACGAGTTCTTCGGCGGACAGGTGGACGCCGGGGCCGTGGCCGCGGCGGCGCTGTACCACGACGCCGGGGAGATCCTCACCGGCGATATGCCCACCCCCATCAAGTACTTCAATCCGGAGATACGGGAGGCCTACCGCAAGGTGGAGGAGGTGGCGGACCAGAAGCTGCTGGGGATGCTGCCGGAGGCGCTGCGCCCCGTGTATGAGGACATCCTGCGCCCCGCCGATCCGGAGGTGGAGGAGCTGGTGAAGGCGGCGGACAAGCTCAGCGCCCACATCAAGTGTCTGGAGGAGCTGAAGGCCGGCAACGAGGAGTTCCGGCAGGCGGCGCGGCAGACGGCGGAGGCGCTGGACGGCTATGACCTGCCGGAGCTGCGGTATTTCCGGGAGCAGTTTTTAGGCTCGTTCCAGTTGACGCTGGACGAGATGGAGTAATTTTTTCCCAAAAAGGAGTGACCGATATGAAAGCCATCGTAACAGTGGTGGGAAAGGATCAGGTGGGCATCATCGCCGGTGTGTGCAACACGCTGGCGGCGTACCGGATCAACGTGCTGGACATCAGCCAGACCATTATGGAGGGCTATTTCACCATGATGATGGTGGTGGATCTGACGCTGTGTCAGGAGCCGTTCGACAAGCTGCGCGCCGCCCTGCGGGAGTACGGCGAGGGGCAGGGCCTGTCCATCCGTATCCAGCGGGAGGACATCTTCGACGCCATGCACAAGCTGTAAAGAGGGACGCGCCATGCTGAATCTGCAGAATATCTTTGACACCATCGACATGATCGACAAGCAGCATCTGGACATCCGCACCATCACCATGGGCATCTCCCTGCTGGACTGCGTCAGCGAGGACGCGGGCCGTTGCTGCGACAAAATTTACGACAAGATCTGCCGCCGGGCGGAGAAGCTGGTGCGCACCGGCGAGGACATCGAAAGCGAGTTCGGTATCCCCATCGTCAACAAGCGCATCTCCGTGACGCCCATGGCGCTGGTGGCCGGCGGCTGCGATACCCAGGACTATGTGCCCTTCGCGCTGACGCTGGACCGGGCGGCCCACACCTGCGGCGTCAACTTCATCGGCGGCTATTCCGCTCTGGTGCAGAAGGGCTTTGCCAAGGGGGACGAGCTGCTGCTGCGGTCCATCCCCCAGGCGCTGGCCCAGACGGAGCTGGTGTGCTCCAGCGTCAACGTGGGCAGCACGAAAGCGGGCATCAACATGGACGCCGTGGCCCGGATGGGCCGCATCATCAAGGAGACGGCACATCTGACCCGGGCGCAGGACGGTCTGGGCTGCGCCAAGCTGGTGGTGTTCTGCAACGCCGTGGAGGACAACCCCTTCATGGCCGGGGCGTTCCATGGCGTGGGCGAGGCGGACAGCGTCATCAATGTGGGCGTGTCCGGCCCCGGCGTGGTGTACCACGCTTTGCAGTCCTGCAAGGGACAGCCCTTCGACGTGGTGGCGGAGACCATCAAGAAAACGGCGTTCCAGATCACCCGGATGGGACAGATGGTGGCGGCGGAGGCCTCCAAGCGGCTGGATACGCCTTTCGGTATCGTGGACCTGTCGCTGGCGCCCACCCCGGCGGTGGGGGACAGCGTGGCCCGTATCCTGGAGGAGATGGGTCTTGCCGTCTGCGGCACCCACGGCACCACGGCGGCGCTGGCACTGCTGAACGACGCGGTGAAGAAGGGCGGCGTCATGGCGTCCGGCCATGTGGGCGGCCTTTCCGGCGCGTTCATCCCCGTGTCGGAGGACGAGGGCATGATCGCCGCCGCGCTGGACGGTACACTGACCATCGACAAGCTGGAGGCCATGACCTGCGTGTGTTCCGTGGGACTGGACATGATCGCCGTACCCGGCAGCACCAGCGCCGAGACGATCTCGGCCATCATCGCCGACGAGGCGGCGGTGGGCATGGTGAACAGCAAGACCACCGCCGTGCGCGTGATCCCTGTGGAGGGCGCGGATGTGGGCGATATGGTGGAGATGGGCGGTTTGCTGGGCAGCGCGCCGGTGATGCCGGTGCATGAGGCGTCCAGCGCCGGCTTTATTGCCCGGGGCGGGCGCATCCCCGCGCCGCTCCAGAGCCTGAAAAACTGATGGTACGGGCGGCATCGGTACAGGATCTGCCCCGCGTCATGGTCATCTACGACACGGCGCGGCGGTACATGCGGGCAAACGGCAACACCGTCCAGTGGGTGAACGGCTACCCCTCGGAGGCGCTGCTGCGGCAGGATATCCGGGACGGCGTGCTGTACGTCATGGAGGACGCGGGCGGCGTGTATGCCGTGTTTGCGTTCATCATCGGCGACGACCCCACCTATGGCCGCATCGAGGGGGCGTGGCGGGACGAAAGCCCCTACGGCACCATCCACCGGCTGGGCAGCGACGGTACCCACCGGGGTGTATTTGCGGAGACGGCGGCGTGGGCGGCACGGCAGTGCCCCCATCTGCGGGCGGACACCCACGCGGCCAACCTGACCATGCGGCACTGCATGGAGCAGGCGGGCTTCGTGTACTGCGGCGTCATCCATGTGGCGGACGGCACGCCCCGGGTGGCCTATGAAAAAGTATAAGGAGAATGGTTATGGACCCTATTTTTGAGATCGAGCTGGAGGAATGTCCCATCTGCCGGGGCGCCGGCGTCATGCAGGACGAGCAGGGCTGGAGCGTGTCCGTGGGCTGCATGGACTGCGGCGCGGAGACGGCCCACGCGGAGTACCGCACACTGGAGCAGCGGCTGGAGGCCGCGCGGCGTGTGGCACTGCTGTGGAACATGGGCAAGGTCATCCACACCGGTGTGGGCGACTGAAAAGAGAAGCGAGAAAGACCCGCGCCGATGGCGCGGGTCTTTCGTATTTTCCTTTATTCGTCGAGCTTCCCGCGGGCGTGGAGCACGTCGTCGGCGGTGAGGGTCATCAGGTCGTCACGGGTGACCGTTTCCATCTTGGCGAGGCGGTTGTTCTGGGCCACCAGAATATGCTCGAAAATATTCCGGACGCCACGGGCGTTGCCGAAGCCGTCGCCGTCGGCGCTCTCCTCGGCGATGTAGTCCCGCACCAGCGGCTCCGCCTCCGGCGACAGGACGTAGCCCTTGCCGCAGCGCATCTTGAAAATGGCCATCAGCTCGTCCAGCGAGTAGTCCTCAAACAGCAAAAAGCGGTTGAAGCGGGACTCAAGACCCGGATTGGAGTGGATGAACTTGTCCATCAGGTCAGTATAGCCCGCCACGATGACCACCAGATCGTCCCGGTGATCCTCCATGGCCTTGAGCAGGGTGTCGATGGCCTCCTGGCCGAAGTCGTTTTCGCTGCGGCCGTTGAGGGCGTAGGCCTCGTCCACGAACAGCACGCCGCCCATGGCCTTTTCGATGACCTTCTGGGTCTTGAGGGCGGTCTGCCCCACGTAGCCGGCCACCAGACCGCTGCGGTCCACCTCCACCAGCTGGCCCTTGGACAGGATGCCGAGGCTGCGGTAGATGCGGGCCATCATACGGGCCATCATGGTCTTGCCGGTGCCGGGGTTGCCGGTGAACACCATGTGCAGGGACATGTCGGTGGTGGGCAAATCGTGCTGCTCACGCAGCTTGTAGACCTGCACCATATTGATGAGGTTGTGTACCTCCTCCTTCACCACACCCAGACCGATGTAGCTGTCCAGCTCCGCCAGCAGATCCTCCATCTGTCTCTTATACACATCTCCGAGCCCACGAG
>URVR01000071.1 GCA_900551355.1 uncultured Eubacteriales bacterium
GCTCCCAGCCGTATCTCTCCTTCTGCCGTTCAATCATGCGGCGCACCCGCTCGTAATCGTAGCGGCGGCTGGCGTTTTCGTAGCCGTCGGTGGTGATGATGAACATCGTTTTCTCCGGCACATCCTCCCGGCGGGCGTACTTGTGGATGTTGCCGATGTGGTGAATGGCGCCGCCCACGGCATCCAGCAGCGCCGTGCAGCCGCAGGTGAAATACTCCTTTTCCGTCAGGGGCGGCACTTCGCCCAGCGGCAGGCGGTCATGGATGACCGTGCTGTCGTTGTCAAAGAGTACGGTGGAGACCAGCGCCTCCCCCGCTTCCCGCTTCTGCTTTTCGATCATGGAGTTGAAGCCACCGATGGTGTCCGTTTCCAGCCCCGACATAGAGCCGCTGCGATCCAGGATAAAAACCAGTTCTGTCATAATGAAAACCCTCCTTTGTTTGTTTACGCTGTCATTGTAGCGCACCGGAAGGAGGGTTTGGTCGCCTGCGGGGCGACATTTATTCGGTTTTCAGGCGCTCTGTCCACTCAGCTTCCCTGAAGCCTACGAGGATGAAATCGTCGCCTACCAGCAGTGGGCGCTTGACCAGCATACCGTCTGTGGCGAGGAGCTTCAGCATCTCGTCCTCACTCATACCGGGCAGTTTGTCCTTCAGTTCCATGGACTTATACAGCAGGCCGCTGGTGTTAAAAAACTTCTTCAGCGGCAGTCCGCTGCGTTGGTGCCAAGCGGATAACTCGTCATAAGAAGGGTTCTCCAATTTGATGTCACGAAAATCGTAGGCAATGTGGTTTTCGTCCAGCCACTTCCGCGCCTTCTGGCAGGTGGTGCATTTGGGGTAGCAGATAAAGGTCATGGTTTTAGCTCCTAATAGACTCAGCATAGCAGTGTATTTTGTTTACGGTTCAGCCTGAATGTATTCGCTCAATGCATCACGCATTCTTACAACAAGATCAATAGACTCGTTCATTAATTCAGCATAATTATCCTGAATCGTAAAGTCCAAGCCCTCGATATATTTACATATACGCGACGATTTCCTGTGATTCATTCGCTGCCAAGAAAGCTCAAAACCCAATGTGCTTTCTATTTCATCTTTATGCGCATACACATTATCAAACAGCTTTTTGTTATTCGCGATCCAGAGCCCCACCCTTATCTTGTGTTCCTTGTTCACCAAATCTATTGATATCTGGCACTCTGATGATCCGATTGCAATAGAATACCAAGGGTCTGTTGTCGCCTTTCGCTTGTTGAAGGGCCTTCCACGTTGTTCAAGGATATCGTTGAATTGTGTCCAAAACTCCAGTCTGTAGCTTTGAGATTCATTCATACCTTTATCCTGAGCAATGCGTTTTACAGTTTTTGCGAAGTCATTCGGCTGTTCGATGATTTTGAACTGGGGAGCCGGTTCAGAATTTCCAATTTTGTAAGCGTGAATCTCAATCAAGAAAAAAGAAATGCTATCATCGGTATGCTTATTGAGCCATTCAATCGCACTCGCATGCTCGTCACGGGCTGAAGCAACCACCCATACCACCACGGATGCGTCAAGTCCAGATGCATAAGTCAGAATTTTCCCCAAATGGTCGTGATTGGTCTGCTCAAGTTGGTTCTCAATCAGCACGACTTTTCCAGTAATTTCATCTCTGCACAAGATATCGCAGCGATAGCTTCCAACAAATTTTTCAGTCTCAACATCGGTAAGCGACAGATTCAATGTATTGCCAAGTTCCTGTATGTTTTCCTCCGCAGACAGCCACTTTGAAAAATCATATTGTTCATGAGTCCAGACCTTGCGAATATCTACTTCCTGCAATTTCCCAAGCTTCACCTTGTCCATCACTTATCACGCTCCTAACAGACTCTGATCAAAAGCGAACAGGGCCTCGTTGATCTCAAAAATGTCGTACTTTTTCTGCCCGATGAAGTACTCAATAATAACGTCGAACTTACTGCTGGCGCTGAGGGCGTAGCCCGCGCGGGCGATGAGGTCGCGGGTCTCGTCCAAATCAAGTTCCAACGCGATGGCAAAGGCGATAGCCGTGGACTTGGAGGGCTTGTAGTCCGGATTGTTGCGAATCTTGGAAAACAGCTTGCGATCCACATTGGCCTTCTTGTAGACCTCGGCGTCCTTCTTGCCGCTGCGGTCAATGAGCTTCAACAGCGTCTCCGAGAAACCGGCGTCCAGATGCGCCAGCAGATCGTCCAGCCCACCGGCAGCCTTGGGAGCCATCATCGGCGCGGGCATCGCGCTCTCACAGAGGGCTTCCGCACGGCTCTCAGGGGCGTTTATTCGGCGCAGACGCTCTCGACGCAAATCGGTGTGGGCGTCCACATAGTGGTCGTCGATGTACTCGGCAATGTCGGCAAACAGCTTGCCGCTGATCTGGTATGCCTTGCGGTCGAAAATGACGAGGTAGACCGTCATGTCGTTGTGCAGCAGGAACTCGCCGATGGTGTCCACCGCCACGCGGAGCGCCTGATCCTTGGGGTAGCCGAAAATGCCGGAAGAAATCAGCGGTAAGGCTACCGTCTCGCAGTTGTGCGCCTTGGCCAGCGCAAGGCTCGTCTGATAGCAGGAGACGAGCTGTTCCCGTTCACCGTGGCTGCCGCCGTTCCACACGGGGCCGACGGTGTGGATCACATACCGGCAGGGCAAGCGGTAGGCCTTGGTGATCTTGGCATCGCCGGTCTTGCAGCCGCCCAGCGTCCGGCACTTGGCCAGCAGCTCCGGCCCCGCCGCGCGGTGGATGCAGCCATCCACGCCGCCTCCGCCCAGCAGGGACTCCTTGGCCGCATTGACGATGGCATCCACGGACATTTTCGTGATGTCGTTGCGAACGATGATAAGGGGCATATTGTGTATAGCCTCCATTCTGACGACTTTTAAAAATATTATAGCAGAATACACTTGGTTTTGCAATGGACGTTGGAACGTCTAACAGCCTTGATTGAAAATTCCTATTGTTGGCCAGACCAACAGTAGCGCAAAATGACCACGCTGTAACCAAAGAATAGGCTCCGCAGCCCTGCGGGGCCGCGACGCCGGAGGAAGCGGACGCACGCTGTAAACGCGTACATCCGTTTCCTCCGGCTTGTTGTATCATCCCACGGTCAACCTCACACAGAGCAGAGACGCCCCGTGTTTGCACCTGTGAGCCGATGTGTAGACTCCTTCGGGGAAGGGTAGCATCCTTGTCGCAGAGAGGGATTTCGAGCCGGTTTTGGGCGAATTTGAGCAAGATTCCAGTGCACCGAAATCGGGGCAGGAGAAAGGCATTGGCGCTTTTCGCGCCAATGCCTATTCACAGCAGCCCGCAGTGCGAGCTGCCGCAAGGGTTTTCGGGTTTTGGAAATTGACGCTTTTTTCGAGGTTCCCAGAACGGTTTGACGCTAAATTTGAGAAAAGTCGCCGCAAAGCCACGTGTCACAACGGTTTGCGGCGGCGCTTTGATAGAAAATCGGTATGCTTTATACCGTTGTAGTCGGCGGAAGTCTCCGTAGCAGCTCAAATCTTGCTACGCCATAAACAAAGATAAGCGGCGGTTGAGAATTGATAACTTTCTGATAATAGTGTGGCTTCCCCATAGCTTTTCTCTGCCTTTTACGGTATTGTGTGCCGTTACAAAGGAGGCTGATACCATGCCGAAAAGACGAGCGAACGGGGAAGGGAACATCCGAAAACGCAAGGATGGACGATGGGAGGGCCGCTACACAGTCGGTCACGATTCGGAAACCGGCAAGGCCATCATCAAAAACGTCCTCGGCAAGACGCAAGCGGAAGTAAAAGAAAAACTGAAAAAAGCCATCGAGGAAAACGTCGGTATCGACTACGGACGGGCCAAGACCTACACGGTGGGGACATGGCTGGAGGTCTGGCTGGAAAACTACGCGAAAATCAAACTGCGCCCGTCCACATTTAAAACCTCGCAAGGCTTTCTGAAAAACCACATCAAGCCGCAGATCGGCCGCGTTCCGCTGGCAGACCTGACTTCTCTGGACTTGCAGCGGTTCTATAAGCATCTGCTGGATGGTGGCCGGGTAGACCGCATCGAAGCGAAAAAGAAACCGAAAGGTCTGGCTCCAAAGACCGTCCGGAACATCCATCAGATGATCGGCTCGGCGTACAACCTTGCCATCGAGCAGAAACTGGTGAGCAGGAATCCAACGCAGGGCTGCGCCCTGCCAAAGGTGGAGCACAAAGAGATGAAAACCCTGACCGCCGACCAACTCAGCGCCTTCTTCCGAGAAGCCAGGGACAGCGGCGTGTACGAACTCTACTACCTCGACCTCGCCACCGGACTTCGGCGGGGCGAACTGCTGGGGCTGAAATGGACAGACGTCGACCTCGACCGTGGCATACTGAAAATCCAACGGGCCATCTCGCGGCAGAACGGCAATGTAGTGGAAGCCCCACTGAAAACGAAGAACGCCTACCGCACACTGCCGTTGTCGGCAGACGCGATAGACGTTCTAAATGCACAGAAAAACAAGGTAGGAAGCAGCGAGTGGGTATTTCCATCGCCCACCGGAGGCCCCATGTCCCCGGACAGCGTTCTGCATATGCTCCAGCGGGTGCTAAAGCGAGCAGGACTGCCACGGATACGCTTTCATGACCTGCGCCACACCTTCGCAACGATGGCGCTGCAAAACGGCGTGGATGTAAAAACCGTGTCCTCGATGCTCGGTCATTACTCCGCGGGCTTCACGCTGGACACCTATGCCCACGTCACCACCGACGCACAGCTCAAGGCGGCGCAAACGATGGGGAGCATCCTCTCCCGTGCGGTATAGACCTTTCCGCTATCCGCTCCCGTTGGGGTCAGCGTTTGGGTCAGAAAAAAGCAGCAGGAGAAAACAACAACTTATGCAAACAAAAAGACCCGAAGCCTTACGGTTTCGGGTCTTTTTGGCACGCCGTGAGGGATTCGAACCCCCGGCCTTCTGGTCCGTAGCCAGACGCTCTATCCAGCTGAGCTAACGGCGCGTGTCTCATCGACAGCTTGGTTATCATACCACACCGCTTTACAAAATGCAAGAGAAATTTTCTCAAATTTGCATTTTTTCTCCCCCAGCGCCGCACGGCGGCTTCCCGGTCGTTCTGCCGCTCAAATGACTTGACGCCGCGCACCGCAGCTCATATAATATATGGTGTATGCGCACTTTAACGTCACATCGGCGGCTCTGTGCGCCCCCAGTTCGCTTTCGGGAGGAATACCATGTCCCGTTCTGCAAAAACCTCCGCGCTCCGCTGGCTCTGCTCCGTGGCAGGCCGCACCGGCGCCCTGACGCTCTGGCTGCTGCTGGTGCAGTCTGTTCTGGCGCTGTGCGGCGTGGCCTACGCCCTGGTGCTGCGGGCGTTGATCGACGCTGCCGTCGCCAGCCTGCGGCCCCAGTTCCTGCGCAGTGCCGCGTGGCTCATCGGCCTGATCCTGTTCCAGATCGCCCTGCGCGCCGTGGAGCGCCACTTCAGCGAGTACACCCGGGCCACCCTGGAAAACCGCTTCAAGTCCCGGCTCTTTGCCACCCTGCTGCAAAAGGACTACGCCTCCGTGGCCGCCGTCCACTCCGGCGAGTGGCTCAACCGCCTGACATCGGACACCGCCGTGGTGGCCGACGCCATGGCGCAGGTA
This sequence comes from uncultured Eubacteriales bacterium, assembly GCA_900551355.1. Lineage (GTDB taxonomy): Bacteria > Bacillota > Clostridia > Oscillospirales > Oscillospiraceae > Vescimonas. The sequence continues at coordinate 5,638 of URVR01000071.1, forward strand.
CTGCCCGGCGCCGCCGGGATGCTGGTGCGGCTCCTTGCCGCCGCCGCGGTGCTGCTGTATATGGAGCCGCGGCTTGCCGCTGTCATCCTGCCTGCCGGCGCGGTGCTGGCCCTGCTGGCCACCGTATTCCGCCGCACCCTCAAGCGCCTGCATAAAAGGATCCAAGAGTCCGATGGCCGCCTGCGCGTCTACCTGCAGGAAGGTCTGTCCAGCCTGCTGGTGGTGCGTATCTTCCACCGCCGCAGGGCCGTATCCGAGGAGGCGGGCGCCCGGATGGACGCGCACCGCGCCGACCGCATGCGCCGCACCCGCTTCTCCAACCTCTGCAACGTGGGCTTCAGCGGCGCCATGTACGGCTTCATGCTGTTCGGCGTCATCTACTGCGGCAGCGGCATCCTCCACGGCACCATGAGCTACGGCTCCTTTGCCGCCGTGCAGCAGCTCATCACCCAGATACAGGGTCCCTTTGCCAACCTTACCGGCTATCTCCCCCGCTTCTACGCCATGCTGGCCAGCGCCGACCGCCTCCGGGAGGCGGAGGACTTCCCGGACGATCTCACCGCCGACCCCGTCCCCGCTTCGGAGATACAGCGCTTTTACCGGCAGGACCTGCTGGCCTTCGGCCTGCGGGACGCCTGCTTCACCTACCCCAGCCGCGGCGCGGAGGGCGTGCCTCCCCTGCCCGTGGCCTCCCATCTGGACCTCACGGTGGAAAAAGGCTGCTATCTGGCGCTGACCGGCCACTCCGGCTGCGGCAAGAGCACACTGCTGAAGCTGCTGATGGCGCTTTACCCGCTGGACAGCGGCCAATGCTTCCTGCAGAGCCGTGACGGCGAACAGCCGTTGACCGCCTCGTGGCGCGGCCTGTTCTCCTATGTACCCCAGGGCAGCCAGCTGCTCAGCGGCACCGTCCGCCAGATCGTCACTTTCTCCGACGCACCCGCCGCCCTGGACGAGCCCCGGATCCGTCAGGCGCTGCGCATCGCCTGCGCGGAGGATTTCGTGGACGCGCTGGAGCAGGGACTGGACACGCCGCTGGGCGAACGGGGCGCCGGCCTGTCGGAGGGACAGCTCCAGCGCCTGGCCATCGCCCGCGCCGTGTTCTGCGACCGTCCCATCCTGCTGCTGGACGAAGCCACCAGCGCGCTGGACGAGACCACGGAGGCGCAGCTGCTGGCCAACCTGCGGCAGATGACGGACAAAACGGTGCTCATCGTGACCCACCGTCCCGCCGCCCTGGCCATCGTGGACCGCGTCGTGGAGCTGGGCGACGCCTGAAAGGAGCCATATGTTGGAGCATTTTTTCCTTAGTACCGCCGGCATCCCGGCGGAGATCACCGCCCGCTATCCGCTGACGCGCCGGCTCTGCCGGGATTACGAGCTGCCGCCGCCTGACGCGCCGGCGCCCATCACCGTCTCCGTCTCCCCGGAGGAGATGACGCGCATGGCCGCCTCCGGCGACCTGAGCGCCCCCTCCCCCGGCTACCTGGAGTTTCTCTGCGTACAGGACCAGCTGGCGTCGCAGCTCCCCGCCCTCGGCCGCTTTCTCATGCACGGCGCGGCCATTGCCTACGGCGGCGCGGCCTACCTGTTCACCGCCCCCAGCGGCACGGGGAAAAGCACCCACATCCGCCTGTGGCGGCAGTACCTGGGCAGCGGCGTCTCCGTCATCAACGGCGACAAGCCCTTCCTCTCCCTGGAGGAAGACGGCGCCATCCGCGTCTGGGGCTCCCCCTGGGCCGGGAAGGAGGGCTGGCAGCGGCCCACCAGCGCCCCGCTGCGGGGCGTCTGCCTGCTGGAGCGCGGCGCGGACCACATCTGCCGCCTGTCCCCCGCCGACGCGCTGGAGCCGCTGTTCTGCCAGATCTACCACCGGGACGACCCCGCGCTGGAGTACCGGACGCTGGGCTTTCTGGACGCGCTGCTGCGCACCGTCCCCGTCTGGCGCCTCTCCTGCGGCATGACGGAGGACGCCGTCCGCTGCAGCTTCGGGGCCATGACCGGCCTCGCCTACGAAACTGAACGCCGCCCCGACGCGGCCCATGAAGAAGGAAGTGTATTTGCATGAAGATCCGATCCGGTTTCATCCTGCGGGAGGTGCTGGGCAGCCCCATGGTGGTGGCCACCGGCGACGCCGCCCGGAATTTCCACGGCATGATCAAGCTCAACGAGACAGGCGGCTTTATCTGGCGCTGCCTGCAGGACGGTCTGACGGAGCCGCAGATCGTGGCGCGGATGACGGAGGTCTACGACGTACCGGCGGAGCAGGCCGCCGCCGATGTGGCCGCCCTCCTCCGCCAGATGGCCGAGCACGGCTTCCTGGAGCCATGACCGACCCCGCCCGCATCGAGGACGTCCTGCGTCAGGAGGGGGTCTACGCCGCCACCACCCACGGCGTCAGCATGTACCCCCTGCTGCGCGACGGCCGCGACACCGTTGTCATCCGCCCGCCGGAGGGCCGCCTGCGGAAATACGACGTGCCGCTGTACCGCGTGGGGCCGAAGTACGTCCTGCACCGCATCGTCCGTGTGCTGCCCGACGGCTATGTGATCCGCGGCGACAACCTGTCTCTTATACACATCTCCGAGCCCACGAGACGTAGAGGAATCTCG
>URVR01000072.1 GCA_900551355.1 uncultured Eubacteriales bacterium
GGTACCTGGAATGGGTGCCTTTGCGGAAGAAACCAAACATCGAGGTGTTGGATATGTATGAGGAAATCCGAAAGGAAGCCGCCGCCGCAGCCCAGGAGATCTGCCAGGTGGCAAAGCTCCAAAAGGGGCAGATCCTGGTGGTGGGTTGCTCCACCAGTGAGGTCACCGGCCATACAGTGGGCAGCGATTCCAGCCCGGCCATTGGCCAGGCCATCTATGAGGGGATCCAGCAGGTCCTGGCCCCCAAGGGCATTTACCTGGCCGCCCAGTGCTGTGAGCACCTGAACCGTGCCATCATTGTAGAGGCTGAGGCAGCCGGCCAGGCGGAACTTTGTAACGTGGTGCCCCAGCCCAAGGCGGGCAGCTCCTTTGCCACCGCCGCGTACCACGCCTTTGCCCATCCCGTGGCGCTGGAGGAGATCCGCGCCGACGCCGGTCTGGACATCGGCGGCACCCTTATCGGCATGCACCTGAAAAAGGTGGCGGTGCCGGTGCGGCTGGCACAGGATCACATCGGCGACGCCATTCTGCTGGCGGCCCGGGTGCGGCCCAAGTTCATCGGCGGCGACCGCGCCGTGTACGACGAGTCGCTGAAGGACGGCTATCCGGTGTTCTGAGGCGGCGCAAGGCTGAAACGCAAAAAGCAGTCCCCCGACTTACGCCGGGGGACTGCTTTTTGCGTCACGAGACAGGGAACGCGAACTTCAGCGCCAGAAAGACCACCAACGCCGCCGCAGCCGCGATGAGCATGATGGGCACGCGCCTGTGATCCTTCTCTGCGCGCTCCTTGTCCTCATGCTCGTTTTTATAGCGGACGTAGGACCACGCCGCGCCCAGCAGGCACAGCAGCGGCACGAAATACAGTCCGATCAATGCCACATACCCCATAGAAGCTCCTCCTCCCGTTTGGGACAGTATACCGAAAAAGCGCCGCCGCGTCAAGGCGGGCCGGGAAATATCTTCCCCGCCTCTGTTTACGACAGTCCACATAAAAGGAACTCCGCCCATAGGGCGGAGTTCCTTTTGGGTATCAGGAAAAAGAGTTACTTGGCGGCCTTGGCAGCCTTGATGGACTCGATCAGCTCGGGAACGACCTTGAACAGATCGCCCACGATACCGTAGTCAGCCACCTCGAAGATGGGAGCGGTATCGTTCTTGTTCACGGCGATGATGCACTCGGAATCCTGCATACCAGCCTTGTGCTGGATAGCGCCGGAGATACCCAGAGCAACGTAGACCTTGGGATGGACGGTCTTGCCGGTCTGGCCGACCTGATGGTCAGCGGAGATCCAGCCGGCGTCCACGCAGGCGCGGGAGGAACCCACGACGCCGCCCAGCACCTCGGCCAGCTCCTCGGCCAGCTTGATGCCGCCCTCCACGTCCTTGGAGATACCACGGCCAACGGACACGATGAAGTCGGCGCCGATCAGGTCCACCAGCTTCTTGGCGGCCTTGACGGTATCCACCACCTCGGTGTGGATGTCAGCAGCGGTCAGCTCGAACTTGGGCTCGATGATCTCCACGTTCTTGGGGCACTCGCGCTTCTTCATAACGCCGGGGCGAACGGTGGCCATAGCGGGACGGAAACGGGGGCAGATGATGGAGGCCATCAGGTGACCGCCGAAGGCAGGACGGGTCATCTTCAGGTCGCGGGAGACGTCATGCGGCTCCTTGTTGATCATCACGGTGCCCAGCTTCTCGATGCGCTCCTCGGGCAGCGTGGAGGCTTCCTTCAGGAAGCCCTTGTAGTTGGGCATATCGATGTCCAGGTGGGTGCAGTCCGCGCACAGACCGGTGTGCAGGCGGGCGGCGCAGCGGGGAGCCAGGTCGCGGCCGATGTTGGAGGCGCCAAACAGCAGCACCTCGGGCTTCAGCTCCTCAACGGCCTCCACGATCACCTTGGTGTAGGCATCGGTGGTGAAGTCCTTCAGCAGGGGGGAATCATAGACATAGACCTTGTCTGCGCCATACTGGCCCAGCTCAGCGGCGATGCCCTTGACGTTGTCGCCCAGCAGGATGCCGCACAGCTCCACGCCCAGCTCATTGGCCAGCTTCCGGCCCTCGGAGATCAGTTCGAAGGTAGTGGGCATCATCACGCCCTGACGCTGCTCGCAGAAAACCCATACGTTTTTGAAGGCAGCGGTATCAGCACTATTAAAAGCCATTTTCTTTTCTCCTTCCTTAGATGATGTGCTTGGCGGCCAGGATGCCTGCCAGCTTGTCGGTGGTAGCCTTGTCAGCGCCCTCGAGCATCATGCCCGCGCCCTTCTGAGGGGGCGTGAAGGAGGTCAGAATGTTGGTGGGAGAACCAGCCAGGCCGATCGTGCTCTTGTCGATCAGGGGGTGATCCTTCAGGGTCTCGTAGGTCATGGTGACCAGAGGCTTGCTGTAGCACTCGAACGCGCCGCCCACGGACAGGTAACGCGGGGTGTTCAGCTCCTTGATGCAGGTGATCATGCAGGGGGTCTTGACCTTGATGGTCATGTAGCCGTCCTCCAGCATGCGCTTGACGGTCAGGGTGTCGCCGTCCTTGGTGATCTCGCCGGCATAGGTGACCTGGGGCAGGTGCAGCTTCTCAGCAATCTGGGGGCCGACCTGTGCGGTATCGCCGTCGATGGCCTGACGGCCGGCCAGGATGACGTCATCCTTGTCGATGCCGTAGGTGTCGATGGCAGCGGCGATGATCTGGGAGGTAGCGTAGGTGTCGGAACCGCCGAACTCGCGGGCGGTGACCAGCACGCCTTCGTCCACGCCCATGGCCATCAGCTCACGCAGCATACCTTCTGCGGGAGGGGGGCCCATGGTGAACGCCACGACCTTGCAGCCCAGCTCGTCCTTCAGAGCCAGAGCGGCCTCCACGGCGTTCATGTCATCGGGGTTGATGATGGTCTGCATGGACGCACGGTCCAGAGTGCCATCGGGGTTCACGGCCACCTTACCGGAGGTATCGGGAACCTGCTTCACAGTAACGATGATTTTCATTTTACCTTTTACCTCCTCAATTACTTAACGCCCAGATTGCTGGCGATGACCATGCGCTGGACCTCGGAAGTGCCCTCGTAGATCTCAGTGATCTTGGCATCGCGCATCATGCGCTCCACAGGATACTCACGGGTGTAACCGTAACCGCCGAACAGCTGAACAGCACGGCGGGTCACATCGGAAGCGGCCTCGGCGGCGAACAGCTTGGCCATGGCAGCATCCATGGAGTACGGCTCGTGGTTCTGCTTCTTCATGGCAGCAGCGTAAACCACGTACTGAGCGGCCTGCATGCGGGTGTGCATATCGGCCAGCTGGAACTGGGTGTTCTGGAACTGGGAGATGCGCTTACCGAACTGTACGCGCTCCTTGGTGTACTTGATGGCTTCCTCAACGGCGCCCTCGCCCAGGCCCAGAGCCTGAGAAGCGATACCGATACGGCCGCCGTCCAGCGTCTTCATGGCGATCTTGAAGCCCTCGCCCTTCTTGCCCAGCATACGATCCTTGGGGATCACGCAATCCTCGAAGATCAGATCGCAGGTGGAGCTGCCGCGGATACCCATCTTCTTCTCGTGCTTGCCCTGAGAGAAGCCCTTGTCGTCCTTCTCCACGATGAAAGCGGAGATCTCCTTCATGGTGCGGCCGCGCTTATCGGTGGTCTTGCCGGTGACGGCGATGATGACGAAGGTATCAGCCACGTTGCCGTTGGTGATGAAGCACTTGGAGCCGTTCAGGATGTAGTTCTCGCCGGACTCATCCAGCACAGCGGTGGTCTGCTGACCCTGGGCGTCGGTGCCGGCGCCAGGCTCGGTCAGGCCGAAGGCGCCGATCTTGCGGCCGGAGCACAGGTCGGGCAGATACTTCATCTTCTGCTCCTCGGTGCCGTTCTCAAAGATGGGGGCGGCGCACAGGGAGGTGTGGGCGGAAACGATAACAGCGGTGGTGCCGCAGACCTTAGCCAGCTCCTCCACGCACATTGCATAGGACAGCACGTCGGCGCCGGCGCCGCCGTACTCCTTGGGGAAGTAAATGCCCATCATGCCCAGCTTCGCCATCTTCTCGACGGTTTCCATGGGGAAGCGCTCTTCCTCGTCGATCTCGGCGGCCAGGGGCTTTACTTCGTTCTCTGCAAATTCGCGGTACATCTTGCGAACGAGCAGCTGTTCCTTAGTCAGATGGAAATCCATACTCTTTTCTCCTTTTCCTGATTTTTACTTGTTGTAGTTGAAGAAGCCTTCGCCGGACTTAATACCCAATTTGCCCGCGCGAACCATCTTCCGGATCAGCACGTTTGCGCGATACTTGCTATCGTGGGTCTCATTGAACAGCACGTCCATAATGTTCAGGACCACGTCCCAGCCGATCAGGTCGCCCAGATGCAGGGGGCCCATGGGGTGGTTGCAGCCCAGCTGCATAGCAATATCGATATCTTCCGCGGAGGCAACGCCTTCCTGCAGAACGCAAACGCCCTCGTTGCAGTAGGGGATCAGGATCTTGTTGACCACAAAGCCGGGGGCCTCGTTGACCACCACGGGGGTCTTGCCGATCTCGGTGGAGAGGTTCTTGATGTAGTCCACCAGCTCAGCGGGGGTGTTGCCGCCGGCAATGACCTCCACCAGCTTCATGGCGGGCACCGGGTTGAAGAAGTGCATGCCGATGAGGTGGTGCTTCAGGCCCTGACCCATCTCGGTGATGGACAGAGAGGAGGTGTTGGAGGCGAAGATGGTCTCGTCCTTGCACAGAGCGTCCAGCTTGCCCAGCAGCTCCTTCTTGACGGCCATGTTCTCGGCGACGCACTCGATGACCAGATCGGCATCGGCGGCAGCCTCAAACTCCTCCACCAGAACGCGGCTCATGATATCATCAGCAGCTTCCTGGGTCATCTTGCCCTTGGCGACCTTCTTGTTCAGGGAGGCGGCCAGCTTGTCCTTATGACGCTGTGCGCTTGCCGTGCTGGATGCATACATCAGGGCGGTGTGGCCCTTCGCTGCGAAAACCTGAGCAATACCGCTGCCCATCGTACCTGCGCCAAATACTGCTACTTTCATGATTGTTCCTCCTAATTCAAATTTTTACATGAATTGCTTAATTATCAGGCTCACGCCTGTCAATTAACTTACTTGTTCTGATAGGGCTCGTGCTTGCGCTTTTCCAGGAAGGCGCCCATGCCCTCCTTCTGGTCCGCCGTCTCGAAGCAGCTGCCGAACAGCTTCTCCTCAATAACGATGGCCTGATCCATGTCGGTCTGCAGGCCGTCGTTGATGGCCTTCTTGCAGGCGCGGACGGCGATGGGGGCGTTCTTGGCGATGGTCTGGGCCAGCTTCTCCGCGGCGGGCATCAGCTCCTCCAGCGGGTACACGGCGTTGACCAGACCGATGCGGTACGCCTCGTCGGCCTTGATGTTCTTGGCGGTGTAGATCAGCTGCTTGGCCATGCCGGGGCCGACCAGGCGGGCCAGACGCTGGGTGCCGCCGAAGCCGGGGGTGATGCCCAGGCCCGTCTCGGGCTGTCCGAACACGGCGGTGTCGGCGCAGATGCGGATATCGCAGCTCATGCTCAGCTCACAGCCGCCGCCCAGCGCGAAGCCGTTGACTGCAGCGATGGTGGGGATGGGCAGCGTCTCGATGCGGCGGAACACGTCGTTGCCGTGCTTGCCGAAGGCCTCGCCGCCCTCCTTGGTCAGGGTGCTCATCTCACCGATGTCGGCGCCGGCCACAAAGGCCTTTTCGCCGCTGCCGGTGATGACCAGCGCATAAATATCCGGATCGGCAGTAACGGTATCCACCAGCTCGTTCAGATCGGACAGAACCTCGGAATTCAGAGCGTTCAGCGCCTTGGGCCGGTTGATGGTGGCCACGGCGATATGCTCCTTCTTTTCCAGCAGAACATGCGTCATATCCATTCCTCCTTACATTCTGTTCCGCCGCGGCAGACAGCGCCGCGGCAGCGCGTCAGAGGCGGCAGAGCGCCCTCTGGACGCAATCCTCCTCATACATACTGTATTATAGTAGACCGTTAGAATTTTATCAAGTCCAACCGACAGCGCTTTCTCTTTTTTAGCAGTTCTCACAAAAGTTGATGCCGTTCTTTGCGCAATTTTAAGGGTAGCCCAGCTGCATTTTCGAGGAAATTTCGACTTCCGGGAATTTGGGGTTTGCAAGTCGCCGGAAAATATGGTATAAGGGGTGATGTTATTCACCACATATGGGAGGGAGTCTGCGCCATGCGTATGCGAAAAAAGAAGAATCTGGTGCCCCGGATGGAGGCCTGCGGCAGCTGTCTCGTCCGCGATCCCTTTGCCATGCGTGGCCGGTGGCGGACGCTGATGCCCGACGCCCGGGAGCTGCGGGTGGAGCTGGGCTGCGGCAAGGGCCGCTTCACGGCGGACACCGCCGCCGCCGAGCCGGACGTGCTGCTCATCGCCGTGGAGAAGGTGCCCGACGCCATGGTGGTGGCCATGGAGCGGGTGACGGAGGCCGGACTGCGCAATGTGTTCTTCGTGGACGGCGACGCGGCGCTGCTGCCGGACATGTTCGCCCCCGGCGAGATCGACCAGCTGTACATCAATTTCTGCGACCCGTGGCCCAAGAGCAACCAGAAAAAGCGGCGGCTGACCCACGGGAATTTCCTAAAGCTGTACCGCAGGGTGCTGGCCGAGGGCGGACAGATCCACTTCAAGACCGACAACGACAAGCTGTTCGCCTGGTCGCTGGAGGAGATCCCCCAGTTCGGCTTCCGGCTGTCGGAGGTCACCACCGACCTGCACCGGGACGGCCCGGTGGGCGTCATGACCGACTACGAGCGGAAGTTCTTCAGCGAGGGCAAGAACATCAACCGCTGCGTGGCCTCTATGGTGCCGTGGGAGGAGCCTGCGGAGCCGGAGGATGCGCCGGACGCGGAGTGACATGCGAAAAAGCGCGGCAGGGACTTCCCTGCCGCGCTTCTTGCGCTTTGCCTCACATATTCCGTCGGATGCTGTTGATGGCGCCCTTCTCCAGCCGGGACACCTGCGCCTGCGAGATGCCGATCTCGCTGCTGACCTCCATCTGCGTCTTGCCCTGGCAGAACCGGAGGGCCAGAATGCTGCGCTCCCGCGGGTCCAGCCGGGAGATGGCCTCCTTCAGGGCGATGCGGTCCAGCCAGCTGTCGTCGGTGTTCCGGTCGTCCCGCACCTGATCCATGACGCACACGGCGTCCCCGCCGCCGTCGGCGTACACCGGTTCGTACAGGCTGACCGGGTCTACGATGGCGTCCATGGCAAACACCACGTCCTCTCGCGGGATATCCAGATAGCGGGCGATCTGCTCCACGGTCGGCTCCCGCTGGTTCTCCGCCAACAGCTTCTCCCGTGCCTGCAGCACCTTATACGCCGTGTCCCGCATGCTGCGGCTGACCCGGACGGCGCTGTTGTCCCGCAGATAGCGGCGTATCTCCCCCACGATCATGGGCACGCCGTAGGTAGAGAACCGCACCGGCTGCTGGATGTCGAAGTTGTCGATGGCCTTCATCAGGCCGATGCAGCCCACCTGGAACAGGTCGTCCACATTCTCACCCCGGCCCTGAAACCGCTGGAGCACCGACAGCACCAGCCGCAGATTGCCGCAGATCAGCTGCTCCCGGGCCGCCGTGTCGCCGGCCTTGGTGCGGCGCAGCAGAGCCATCATCTCGTCATTTTTCAGTACCGGCAGCTTGGCTGTGTTGATGCCGCAGATCTCCACTTTCCCCCGCATGTGCGCCCGTCCTTCCACTGTGATAGTGGCAGTATTTCCCGGCGCGGCGGCGGCTATTCCGCAGGGCGGAATGTCCCCGGAAACGACAGCATGGGACAGGCGGCGCGGCGCATAGAGTATGGCGGGGTGAGTGCGATGCTGTGCAAATTTTCCATGCTGCGGCGTAAGGAGGTCATCAACCTGTGCGACGGGTGCCGCCTGGGCTGCGTGGGCGATCTGGACGTGCAGGTGCCGGAGGGCACGGTGAAGGGCATCATCGTGTTCGGGCCTTGCCGGTTCTTCGGGCTGTTCGGGCGCGGGGAGGATTTTTACGTCCCGTGGGACTGCATCCAGAAATTCGGGGACGACATCATCCTGTCTCTTATACACATCTCCGAGCCCACGAGACGTAGAGGAATCTCG
>URVR01000073.1 GCA_900551355.1 uncultured Eubacteriales bacterium
TCTACACTTATGCGATCGTCGGCAGCGTCAGATGTGTATAAGAGACAGGAGGTAGGGGAGACAGGCCGCGCCACCGGCCCCCACCTCCACTTCGAGCTGCACCGCGGCAGCACCTACCTCAATCCCATCTACTATGTGCCGTTCCAGTGATCTCACCGTCCGCGTCCGGCCCTCCGCGCTGCTGACGCCGGCGTTTTTTCTGCTGCTCACCGACACCCCCGCGCTGCTGGCGGCGCTGCTGCTGGCCGCGTTCCTCCACGAGCTGGCCCACTACGCCGTGCTGCGCCTGCTCGGCGTCCATACCGCCTGCTTCACCCTCACCGGCCTGGGCGCCTCGCTGTACGTCCCGGAGCTGCACCGCCTGTCCTACGGTGCGGAGCTGCTCAGCGCCGCCGCCGGGCCGCTGGTGAACCTGCTCCTGTGGGTGGTGCTGAGTCTTACCGGGCGGGACGAGCTGTCCCTGTTCGCCGGGGCCCAGATGGTGCTGGGCGTGCTGAACCTGCTGCCCGTCCGTCCCATGGACGGCGGCCGCATCCTTTGGCTGCTCACCGCCTATCTGACGGAGCCGTACACCGCCGACCGTGTCGCCGCCGCCGTAGGGCTGGCGGTGTCCTCGGCACTGTTTCTGCTGTGCCTCTGGCTGGTGCTGACCACCGGGAACGGCGTATTCTTGCTGCTGGGCGCCCTGTGGCTGGTGTACCGCAGTCTGCCAGCGGAACTTTTTTTGCCCCGCCGCCTTGCCAAAACACAGAAAAGCAGGTAAAATAAACTGTTACTGAAATACACCGCAAGGAGAATGACTGTGGATAAACGATTAGAACGCATCCTGCCCCGCGTGCAGAAGCCCGCACGCTATGTGGGCGGCGAATATAACGCCGTGCTGAAGGACAAGGCACAGGTGGATACCCGCATCGCTTTCTGCTTCCCGGACACCTACGAGATCGGTATGTCCAATCTGGGTATGCGCATCCTGTACGGCGTCATGAACGGGATGGACGGCGTCTGGTGTGAGCGTGTGTTTGCCCCGTGGGGCGACATGGAGGAGGAGATGCGCAAGGCGGATATGCCCCTTTTCGCGCTGGAATCCGGCGACCCCATCACCGATTTTGACATCGTGGCCTTCTCCGTGGGCTACGAGATGGCGTTCCCCGCCATTCTGAATATGCTGGATCTGGCGGGCATCCCCCTCCACGCCGCGGAGCGCACCGGTCTTTCGCCGCTGGTCATCGCCGGCGGCACCGCCATGTATAATGCCGAGCCGCTGGCCGACTTCATCGACCTCGTCAGCCTCGGCGAGGGGGAGGACGTCACCGTGGAGCTGGTGGAGCTGTACCGCACCGCCCGGCGGGAGGGGTGGAGCAAGCAGCAGCTGCTTCGCGCCGCCGCCCGGCTGGACGGCATCTACGTCCCCAGTCTGTACGATGTGACGTACCACGACGACGGCACCGTGGCTGCCATCACCCCGCTGGACGGCGCCCCGGCCCGCGTGACCAAGCGCATCGTCCACGATATGGACAAGTCCTATTTCCCCGTAAAGACCATCGTTCCCAGCACGGAGATCGTGCAGGATCGGGTGACGCTGGAGCTGTTCCGGGGCTGTATCCGGGGCTGCCGGTTCTGTCAGGCGGGCTATGTCTACCGCCCGGTGCGCAACCGCAGCCGTGACCTGTGCGCCGATTACTGCGTCCGCTCCTGCGACGATACCGGCTATCAGGAGGTGACGCTGTCCAGTCTGTCCACCAGCGATTACCCGCCGCTGACCGGCCTGTGCGATGAGCTGGAGCCGTTCTGCGACCAGCGCCATGTCAGCCTGTCCCTGCCGTCCCTGCGGGCGGACAACTTCTCCATGGAGCTGATGCAGCGTCTGGCCAAGGGCCGCAAGACCGGCCTGACCTTCGCGCCGGAGGCCGGCACCCAGCGGCTGCGGGACGTCATCAACAAGAATGTGACGCTGGACGACCTGCTGCAAAGCTGCCGCACCGCCTTTGCCGGCGGATACAGCGCCGTGAAGCTGTACTTCATGCTGGGTCTGCCTACGGAGACGGACGAGGACGTGCTGGGCATCGCCGACGTGGCCGCCCGGGTCATGCACGCATGGCGGGAGAGCGCCCAGAACAAGCAGCGGGGCGTCCGTATCACCGTATCCACCAGCTGGTTCGTCCCCAAGCCCCACACCGCCTTCCAGTGGGAGCCCCAGATCTCCAAGGAGGAGTACGAGCGCCGTGTGGCGCTGCTGCGGGAGGCCATCAAGACGAAGACCGTCACCTATAACTGGCACGACTCCGACACCAGCTTTCTGGAGGCGGTGCTGGCGCGCGGCGACCGCCGCATGGGAAAGGTGCTGGAAACAGCGTGGCGTAAAGGCGCAAAGCTTGACGCATGGGAGGAGTATTTCTCCCTGAACCGTTGGCTGGAGGCCTTTGACGAGTGCGGCCTCGACCCCCATTTCTACGCCAACCGCACCCGCGCGGAGGACGAGCTGATGCCGTGGAGCATGATCTCCTCCGGCGTCACGGAGCAGTACCTGCTGCGGGAGCGCCATCGGGCGTATGAGTCCGTGACCACGCCGGACTGCCGCACCCACTGCAACGGCTGCGGCGCCAATCTGCTGGTAGGAGGGAAATGCGATGTCTAAGCTGCGGCTGCTGTTTATCAAGGAGGCGCAGGCCTCCTATATCTCCCATCTGGACCTGCTGCGCACGTTCCAGCGCGCCTTCCCCCGGACGGAGCTGGACATCAGGCACTCCCAGGGCTACCATCCCCATCCCATCATCTCCATCGTCCTGCCCCTGCCGGTGGGACAGTCCAGCGACTGCGAGCTGCTGGATTTCGAGGTGACGCAGGATACCGATGGCCGCGGCATCGCGGAGAAGCTGAATACCGGTATGCCCAGCGGCCTGCGGGTGCTGGACTGCTATCCCGCCGTCCGGCCTGTCCGGGAGCTGACGTACCTCCGGGCGGATGTGACGCTGGAATATGACAACGGCGTGCCGGAAAACGCCGCCGCCCGCCTGACGGAGCTGCTGGGGCGTCAGGAGCTGATCATCCAGAAGCGCACCAAGCGCAAGGAGCTGGCGGACGTAGATATCGCACCGATGATAAAGGACTTTTCCTTTACAGAGACGGAGGGGGCCGTTACCGGTACGGTGACGGTGTTGGCCCAGAATCCCGGCTTGAATCCGCAGCTGCTGGAAAAGGCGGTGGCGCGGTACCTGCCTGACCTGACGCCGGACTTCCTGCGGGTGCGCCGCCGCGCCGTGCTGGACGCGGAGGGCCGCGACTTCCGCTGACCGGCTTTATGCTGCTCCGGAGGAATATCACAAAAACGCCGCGAAAAATGTAAATTTCCCCTTGCTTTTTCCGGATTTCTGTGCTATTCTATCATGGCGTAAAAAGGGCGGTCCTCTGTCGCCGGTGCTCCGAGGAAGCGAGCGCCGCATACATGGCGGCATGAACACCTATATTATCAGGAGGAAAGAATCCATGGATCTCATCAAGGCTCTGAACGAGAAGCAGCTGAAGGAAGTGCCCCAGGTGCTGGTGGGCGATACCGTCCGCGTGCATGTGAAGGTCAAGGAAGGCGCCCGCGAGCGTATCCAGGTCTTCGAGGGCACTGTCATCGCCAAGAAGCACGGCGGTATCGAGGAGACCATCACCGTCCGCCGCCTGTCCTACGGCGTCGGCGTGGAGAAGGTGTTCCCCGTCCACTCTCCTTCCATCGAGAAGATCGAGACGGTGCGTCACGGCTATGTCCGCCGCGCCAAGCTGTACTACCTGCGTGACCGCGTCGGTAAGGCAGCCAAGATCCGCGAGAAGCTGTAAGCGATCAACGAGATCAGAAAAGCGCCCACATCCGTGGGCGCTTTTTGCCGTCTTTTTCCCCTTTGCAACAGGGGGGAAAATATGTTATACTGCTGCAAAATGCATCATGAACGGAAAAACCGGAAATAGATGCTTCATCATGTATGCATGATGCATACATGATGAACGGTAAATTTTACCAGAGGAGGTGTGCGCCGTGCAGATCGAAGGGCTCAGCTGGTTTCCCGGCCACATGACAAAAACCAAGCGGATGATCGCCGCCGAGATCGGCCACATGGACGCGGTCTGCGAGATCGTGGACGCCCGCATCCCCCAGTCCAGCCGCAACCCGGATGTGGACGAGCTGACGGCGGGCAAGCCCCGGATGATCGTGCTGAACCGGGTGGATCAGGCGGATCCCGCCGAGACGAAGAAGTGGGCGGCGGCCTTCCGGGCGCAGGGCTATGCGGTGCTGGAGGCCAATGCCAAGGGCGGCGTGGGCACGGAGCACTTTGCCGCCGCCGTCCGGGAGCTGCTGCGGGAAAAGCTGGCGGCCTACGCCGAAAAGGGGCAGGTGGGCCGCACCGTCCGCGTGATGGTGCTGGGCATCCCCAACGTGGGAAAATCCACGTTCATCAACAAGGTGGCCAAGCGAAAGACCGCCAGAGCCGAGGATCGTCCCGGTGTCACCCGCTCCAAGCAGTGGGTGCCGGTGGATGCCACGCTGGAGCTGCTGGACACCCCCGGCATCCTTTGGCCTAAGTTCGACGACACCGAGGTTGGCAAGCGATTGGCCTTTACAGGCGCCATCAAGGACGATGTGCTGGACATCGAGGAGCTGGCCTGCTATCTGATGGACTATCTTGCCCTGCACTACGCCGATGTGCTGCGGGAGCGGTACAAGATCGACGTGGAGGAGGGGGACAGCGGCTACGACCTGCTGGAAAAGGCGGGACGGAAGCGGGGCTTCCTCATGCGGGGGGCGCAGGTGGACACCGAGCGCATGGCCCGCATTCTGCTGGATGAGTTCCGGGGCGGCAAGCTGGGCCGCTTCACGCTGGAGACGGTGGAGGCGTGCGGCAGATGAGAGAGACGGCGGACCTGTGGGTATATGAGCGGGAGGCCCGGGCCCAGGGATACGCGGCGGTGTGCGGCGTGGACGAGGCCGGCGCCGGGCCGCTGATGGGGCCGGTATACGCGGCGGCGGTGATCCTGCCGGAGGACTGCGGCCTGCCGGAGCTGAACGACTCCAAAAAGCTGACGGAGAAAAAGCGGGAGAAGCTGTTTCCCCTCATCAAAGAGCGGGCTATCGCCTGGTTCGTTGCACGGGTGGAGGCGTCGGAGATCGACGCCACCGACATCCTCAGCGCCCGGATGAAGGTCATGCAGCTGGCCATGGACGGCCTTGCCGTGACGCCGGAGCTGGCGCTCATCGACGGCAACCGGGACAAGGGCCGCAGCGCCGCCATCACCACGGCGCACCGCTGCATCGTGGGCGGCGACGGCAAGTCCGCGTCCATCGCGGCGGCATCGGTGCTGGCCAAGGTCAGCCGTGACCGCTATGTGACGGAGGTGCTGGACAAGGCATACCCCCAGTACCAGTTCGCCCGGCACAAGGGCTACGGCACCAAGCTGCACTATGAGATGCTGGACAAGTACGGCCCCTGCCCGGAGCATCGGCGGAGCTTCCTGAAAAAGTGGGAGGCAAAGCGATGACCGGGGCACGGTCTGCGCCGCGGAAGGGCGGACGGGCCGAGGGCAGCTGGGGCGAGGCGCTGGCGGCGGATTACCTGCGGCAGCGGGGATTCCGGCTGGCGGCCCACAGCTACCACTGCCGGTTCGGAGAGATCGACCTTATCGCCTGGGACGGGGACATCCTGTGCTTCGTGGAGGTCAAGACCCGCACCAACACGGACATGGGACTGCCCCGGGAGTATGTGACCCCGGCCAAGCAGAAGCGGCTGAAAAAGACGGCGCTGTACTACCTCAGCGAAAAGCAGCTGGACTGTCCCGCCCGGTTCGACGTGGCGGAGGTCTATGCGGACAGCCCTTACAGCCGGGAGAACGCCCGCATAGAATATCTGGAAAACGCCTTTGAATAGGGGAGTGACAGCATGGCGATACCATATTTTGACGCCCACTGCGACACCATCTGGCGCTGCATGGTGACAGAGCCGGTGGCGGGCTACGGCGAGACGGAGGCGGAGCAGCGGGCCTATTTCCGGAGCGGCGGCAGCCTGCGGCAGAACGGCGGGCACGTCGATCTGGAGCGGGGCCGGGGCTTTGCCCGGCGGGGCCAGTTCTTCGCCCTGTACGACGATGTGAAGGCCCTGCCGGCGGGGACGGCGTGGCAGCGGTGCCGGGAGATGCACGACTGGTTCCTGCGGGAGCTGGAGGAGAACGGCGACATGGCCGCGCTGTGCCGCACCGGCGCGGAGGCGGACGCGGCGGCGCTGACCGGGAAAACGGCGGCGTTCCTCAGCGTGGAGGGCGCGGATCTGCTGGACTGTAAAGTGGAAAACCTGCACACCGCGGCGGGCTGGGGCGTGCGCTTTGTGAACCCGGTGTGGAACAACGCCAACGCCCTCAGCGGCAGCTGCGCCGATGATCCCGACCGGGGCCTGTCGCCGAAGGGGCGGGACTTCGTCCGGGAGATGGGGCAGCTGGGCGTGTATGCCGATGTGTCCCACCTGTCCGACCCGGGGTTCTGGGACCTGTTCCGCATGACGGAAAGACCCGTGGTGGCATCACATTCCAACGCAAGGGCGCTGTGCCCCCACCGGCGGAATCTGACGGACGACATGTTCCGGGCCATCCGGGACACCGGCGGCGTGGTGGGCCTCAACCTGTACCGGGACTTTGTGGGCGGCACGTCCATGGACGCGCTGACGGCCCATGTGGAGCACTTTCTGGCGCTGGACGGAGAAAAGACCCTGTGCATCGGCGGCGATCTGGACGGCTGCGAGGCGCTGGCGGCGGGGCTGCGCGGCGTGGAGGATGTGCCGCGGCTGTACGAGGCGCTGGAGAAGCGGGGCTACGGAAAAGCCCTGCTGGAGGACATATTCTGGAACAATCTGCGCAGGCTGCTGTGAGACGGCGGCCGGGGAAAGGAGGGACGCCATGGCGCTGTACGCCATCGGGGATCTGCATCTGTCGCTGAACAGCGACAAGCCCATGGACATCTTCGGCGAGAAGTGGCAGGGCTATGTGGACAAGATCAGGGCGGGCTTCGCACCGCTGCACGAGGACGACGTCACCGTGCTGTGCGGCGACCTCAGCTGGGGCATGAGTCTGGAGGAATCGCTGGCGGACTTTCAGTTCATCCACGCCCTGCCGGGGAAGAAGATCCTGATGAAGGGCAACCACGACTACTGGTGGAACACCGCCTCCAAGATGCAGCGGTTTTTTGACCAGCACAGGCTGGACTCCTTTGAGCTCCTGCACAACAACTGCCTGTTTTACGGGGACAAGGCCCTGTGCGGCACCCGGGGCTGGTTCTACGAGCTGGACAATGAGGGCACCCACAACGGCAAGATGCTGGCCCGGGAGGCCGGACGGCTGGAGACGTCCCTGCAGGCGGCGGGGGATCGGGAGAAGCTGTGCTTCCTCCACTATCCGCCGCTGTATCAGGGCTACGAGTGTCCGGAGATCCTGCGGCTTTTGCAGCGGTACGGGGTGAAGCGGTGCTTTTACGGCCATCTCCACGGTGCCAGCCACAAGCGGGCGCTGGAGGGGATGCACTACGGCACCGAGTTTTCACTGGTGGCCGGGGACTGGCTGGATTTCGTCCCTAAAAAAATTTGCGAATAAGAGAAAAAACAGTGGAAATTCCCATTGTTTTCTGTTATCATACTATATTGCATTGGTGTTGCTATGAAAACAGGCCGATGCGGAACGGAGGAATAAACAAATGACTGTGAAAAGCTGCGAGAAACTGGAGAAGAGCAGAGTTGCCCTGACCATCGAGACGAGCGCCGAGGAGTTCGAGGCCGCCGTCAACAAGGCGTATCTGAAGATGCGCGGTAAGATCAACGTACCCGGCTTCCGTGTCGGCAAGGCGCCCCGCAAGATCATCGAGAAGATGTACGGCGCTGAGGTCTTCTATGAGGAAGCTGTCAATATCATCCTGCCCGACGCCTATGAGGACGCCGTGAAGGAGCAGGGTCTGGAGACTGTCGGTTATCCCCAGGCTGTCTCTTATACACATCTCCGAGCCCACGAGACGTAGAGGAATCTCGTA
>URVR01000074.1 GCA_900551355.1 uncultured Eubacteriales bacterium
AGATTCCTCTACGTCTCGTGGGCTCGGAGATGTGTATAAGAGACAGATCGTACACAGACCACCGCCCGGGCCATCTGGCTGCCCAAGGCGCTGCCGCTCCATCTGGAGCCGGCCTTCCGGGAGATCCACATGGGCGTGTGGGAGGATCATCCCTGGCACGAGCTGAACAAGCAGTACCCGGAGGAGATGTACCACTTCAACCGCCGGGTGGATCTGTGGCGCGTGGAGGGCGGCGAGACGGCCCAGCAGGTGCTGGACCGCTACATCCCCGCCCTGCACCGCATCGGCGCCGCCCATGACGGCGGCACCGTGGCGGTGTTCTCCCACGGCGCTGCGCTGCGCATCGTGCTGGGCACCTTGCAGGGCGTCCCACTCTCCGGCATCGGCGATACGCCCCACGGCGACAACACCGCCGTGTCCCTGCTGACATGGGACGACGGGGCGCTCCGGGTGGAATACCGCGACGACAACAGCCACCTGACGGCGGAGGGCCTGTCCACCTTCGCGCGCCAGAGCTGGTGGCGCAGCGCCGACATGGTGGATCCCGGCGAGGACTACGTCCCCCTGCCGGAGGAGCTGCGTGACCGCTTTCACGTTCCCGCCGGCGGCGAGGCCGTGGGCATCCGCTGCGGCGGGACGTTCATCGGCGCGCTGCAGCTCCTGCCGGAGGAGGCGCCGGGCGTGGGCCGTCTGGGCTGGTACTGGCTGGACCCCGCGTACCGCGGCACCGGCCACGGCATCGCCCCCATGGGCCGCGTACTGCTGTACTGGCGCCATCGCAGCGCGGAATACCTGCGCCTGCGCTGCGGCGACAGGGAGCTGCGCCGGTTCTTCGCCCGCCTGGGCTTCTATCCGCTGGAAGGCGATGTGATGGAAAAGGACATCCGCGTCCAGCTGCCGCCCATCCCGGCGGAATACCGTCCCTGAAAGGAGCTGCCCCGTGACAAGAGGCGAGATATTTCTGCCTGTCAGCCGCGAGGAGATGATCGAGCGCGGCTGGTATTACTATGATTTTCTGGTGGTCACCGCCGATGGCTACATCGACCACCCCAGCTTTGGCTCCACACTCATCGCCCGCCTGCTGGAAGCGGAGGGCTACCGCGTGGCCATTCTGGCCCAGCCGGACTGGCACTCGGCGGAGGCGTTCCGCGCCATGGGCAAGCCCCGGTACGGCGTGTTCATCGGCGGCGGCAATCTGGACTCCATGGTGGCTCACTACACGGTGGCCAAGCGCCGCCGCACCCGGGATCTGTACAGCCCCGGCGGCGAAATGGGCCATCGGCCTGACCGCCCCACCATCGTCTACACCAACCGCGCCCGGGAGGCGTTCCCCGACATGCCCATCATCATCGGCGGGCTGGAGGCATCCCTGCGCCGCTTCGCCCACTACGACTACTGGGACGACCGGGTGCGCCGCAGCATCCTGTTTGACGCCCCCGCCGACCTGCTGGTCTACGGCATGGGGGAGAGCGCCACGGCGGAGATCGCCCGCCGTCTCGCCAAAAAGACGCCGGTGCAGGAGATCACCGACGTACCCGGCACGGCCTACATCGCCGCCGACGACAGCGGCTGCCGCTTCCATAAGGCGCCCTGCCCCTCCTACGAGGAGGTCTGCGCCGATAAGGAGGCCTATGCCCGCGCCACGAAGATCCAGTACGACGAGCACGACCCCATCCGGGGCTGCGCCGTGCTCCAGCCCTGCGAGGGCCGCCTGCTGGTGGTGAATCCCCCGGCCCGCCCCCTGCGGCGGGAGGAGCTGGACCGCCTGTACGCCCTGCCCTACACCCGGGAGGTGCACCCCATGTACACCCAGGGCATCCCCGCCATCGAGGAGGTGCGGTTCTCCATCACCCACAACCGAGGCTGCTTCGGCGGCTGCAATTTCTGCGCCCTGGCCTTCCATCAGGGCCGCATGGTCACCAGCCGGTCCATCGACTCCGTGGTGGAGGAGGCGCAGCTGCTGGCGGAGGATCCCCAGTTCAAGGGCTACATCCACGATGTGGGCGGCCCCAGCGCCAACTTCCGCCACACCAGCTGCCAGAAGCAGAAGAAGTGCGGTATGTGCAAGAACCGCAGCTGCCTTGCCCCGGAGCCGTGTCCCAATCTGGACGCCGACCACTCCGAGTATACGCAGCTGCTGCAAAGGCTGCGGCAGCTGCCCAAGATCAAAAAGGTGTTCGTCCGTTCCGGCATCCGCTACGACTACATGCTGCAGGACAAGAACCGGGACTTCTTCCGGGAGCTGGTGCAGTATCATATCTCCGGCCAGCTGAAGGTGGCACCGGAGCACTGCGTCAGCTCGGTGCTGGACTACATGGGCAAGCCCCACTTCGACGTGTTCCTGAAGTTCTGGCGGCAGTATAAGAAGCTCAACGAGCAGGACGGCACGGAGCAGTATCTGGTGCCCTACCTGATGTCCAGCCACCCCGGCTGCACCCTCAGCGACGCGGTGCAGCTGGCGGAGTTCCTCCACAGGAACGGCCGCACCCCTGAGCAGGTGCAGGATTTCTATCCCACCCCCGGCACCCTCTCCACCTGCATGTACTACACCGGCATCGACCCCCGCGATATGTCCCCCGTCTACGTGGCGCGGGACCCGAAGGACAAGGCCATGCAGCGCGCGCTGCTCCAGTGGTCACGTCCGGAAAAGCGTGCGCTGGTGGTGGAGGCGCTGGAGGAGACAGGCCGCACCGACCTCATCGGCTACGGGAAGGAGTGCCTGCTGCGCCCCCGGAAGGGCGAGCCCTACGGCCAGCCGCCGGCCAAGCCGGAGAAGCCGGAGCGTCCCGCCCGCCGTCCCCGGAAGGAGACCGCGGGCAACCGGGGTCGCCGGGGCACGCCCACGGCGCGTCAGCCGGCGCAGAAGGGGAAAATGTCCCCGCGCAAAAAGGAAGCGTTTGCCAGAAAAAGGAAAAAATGACCCGTCGGGCGCCTGCCGTATCCGCAGGCGCCCACTTTTTTGGACATTTCCCGCGGGCTGTCCTCTTTCCGGCTAAAAACCCGGAAATATCTGGGCACATCTGACGAAAAAATGCTTGTGTTATATGCCTGTTTTTATTATAATAAAAAACGAAGCGTCAAGATGCTGACCCGACGTGTAAAGATTTCGTTAAGGAACCTTTCCGCGCCGGGAGGATATCGTGCCGCAGGTGCCGTAAATACGACGCAGCGGCACAAAATCCCGATCGTATGTGAAGGTGATAAAGGAATGGAAAAAAAGAAGAAAACAAGGTTCATCGTGGGGTGGCTGCTGATCACGGCGGCCCTGCTGGCCGGTTCTCTGCTGATCCCGGGACACGGGAAGTCGGAATCGGTGCAGGAGGCCATGCGTGACGCGGTGCTCCACGGGACGAACCGCATCAGTCTATTTGGACTGAAGGACGTGAACCCCGCATACATATCCTCGCTGGTGGTGGTGGGCGTCATCCTGCTGACGGCGCTGCTGCTGCGGCTGCTGGTGATCCCCCGGTTCAAGCTGGTGCCCGGCAAGCTGCAGATGGCCATCGAGACCGTGGTAGGTATGTTTGACGGCATGGCCAAGGGCAACAGCCCGCACCGCAACAAGTTTCTGGGCGCCTATATCTTCGGCGCCGGCGTGTACATCTTTATCGGCACGCTGTTTGAGCTGTTCGGCTTTCAGGCCATCACCACCAACGGCCATACCATCGCCCTGCCGGCCCCGCTGTCCGACGTGAACGCCGCCATTTCTCTGGGCTGCCTGTCCTACGGCGTCATTCTGGTGGGCGGCATCGTGGCCAACGGCCTCAAGGGCGCGGGCAAGGCGCTGAAGGACTTCTCCCTGCCCATTTCCATGAGCTTTCGTATGTTCGGCGCGCTGCTCAGCGGCCTGCTGGTGACGGAGCTGGTCTACTACTATGTGACCCTGAGCTACGTGATCCCCGTGATCGTGGCGGTGCTGTTCACCCTGCTCCACGCGCTGATCCAGGCCTATGTGCTGACCACCCTGACCTCCATGTTCTACGGAGAGACCACGGAGAAGCACGCGCCCAAACCCAGGAAAACCAAAAAAGTCAAAGCTGAAACTGTAAATAACTGACGGAGGAAAGAGAGATCATGAAGAAACTGTCCAATAAGAAGGCCATTGCCCTGCTGCTGTGCCTGGTGCTGGCCCTGACCGCACTGTTCACCGTTACCGCGTTCGCCGACACCGAGCCTGCCGCCGATGCCCCTGCCCAGACGGAGCAGACCACCGACAGCAGCGTTGACAGCGCCAAGGCCATGGCGTCCGCCATCGCCATCGGCATCGCCGCCGCCGGCGGCGCCATCGGCATGGGCATGGCCATTTCCAAGTCCGCTGAGGGTATCGCCCGTCAGCCGGAGGCCGAGGGCAAGATCCGCACCACCATGATGCTGGGCCTTGTGTTCCTGGAAACCGCCATCATCTACGCCCTGCTGGTGGTCATCCTCATCATCTTTGTGCTGTAAGAAACGGAGAGAGAAGCTATGAACATCCCTCTGAATATTGATTGGCAGCAGATCCTGCTGCACCTGTTCAACTTCTCCATTCTGGTGGGCGGTCTGTACCTGCTGCTGTTCAAGCCGGTGAAGAACTTCATGGATAAGCGCGCCAAGCACTATCAGGACATGGAGACCGCCGCCGCGGAGCGCGAGAAGACCACCCGTGAGCTGGAGGCGTCCATGCAGCAGCGTCAGGCCGCGCTGGACGCGGAGCTGGACGAGAAGCGCGCCGCCGCCGCCCGGGAGGCCGAGGCCTATGCCCAGCAGCAGCGTGACGCCGCCCGCGAGCAGGCGGACAAGATCGTTGCCGCCGCCCGGGAGAACGCGGAGAATGACCGCAAGAAGATCGTGGCCGAGGCCAACCGCGAGGCCGTGTCCATCGCGGAGGCCGCCATGGAGAAGCTGCTGGCGAAGGAGACTTCCCACGCCTATGACGCGTTCGTGAACGCAGCCGAGGGGGAGGAGAAGCATGAGCACGAATGATCCCCGCCTGACCGCCAGACTGCTGAGCGCCTGCCCGCCCGACGACGCGCAGCGCGCCAGACTGGAGGAAGTGCTGGCGAAGAAGTACGGCCGGCCGGTGGAGCTTTCGTGGCAGGAGGATAAGACCGCGTCCGGCGGCTTCCGCATCGAGATCGGCTCCGAGGTCATCGACTGGACGGCGGAGGGCCGCCTGAGCCAGCTGAAGGAGCGCCTTGCCGCCCTGAAGGCCGGCGGCCAGTCCGTGATCCCTCTGATCCGCGACACCGTCCGGGACTGGGTGCCCGAGGTCTGCGCCCGCGAGGTGGGCAGCGTCCTGTCCGTGGCGGACGGCATCGCCTATGTGGGCGGTCTGGAGGACGCGGCCTACGGCGAGATCCTGCTCTTTGAGGGCGGCATCCGGGGCATGGTGCAGGAGCTGCGGGGCCACCGCATCGGCTGCATCCTGTTCGGCCGTGTGGAGGAGGTCAGCGAGGGCAGTGCCGTGTACCGCACCGGCAGGACTGCCGGCATCGGCGTGTCCGACGCCATGATCGGCCGCGTGGTGGACGCGCTGGGCGCGCCCATCGACGACTGCGGCGACATCCCCGCCGACGACTACCGCATGATCGAAAGCCCGGCGCCCGGCATCATCGACCGTCAGCCGGTGAATACCCCCATGCAGACGGGCATCCTGTCCATCGACTCCATGTTCCCCATCGGCCGGGGCCAGCGTGAGCTGATCATCGGCGACCGCCAGACCGGCAAGACGTCCATCGCCATCGACACCATCCTGAACCAGAAGGGCAAGGATATGGTGTGCATCTATGTGGCCATCGGCCAGAAGGCCAGCTCCGTGGCGCAGATCGCGGAGATGCTGCGCAAGCACGACGCCATGGCCTATACCATCATCGTCTGCGCCAGCGCCGGTGAGTCCGCCTCCATGCAGTACATCGCGCCCTATGCCGGCGCGTCCATCGGCGAGTATTTCATGAACAAGGGCCGCGACGTGCTCATCGTCTACGACGATCTTTCCAAGCACGCCATCGCCTACCGCGCATTGAGCCTGCTGCTGGGACGCTCTCCCGGCCGTGAGGCCTACCCCGGCGACGTGTTCTATCTGCACTCCCGCCTGCTGGAGCGTGCCGCCCGTCTCAGCGACGAGCGCGGCGGCGGCAGCATGACCGCCCTGCCCATCGTGGAGACCCAGGCCGGCGACGTGTCCGCCTACATCCCCACCAACATCATCTCCATCACCGACGGCCAGATCTTCCTGGAGAGCAGCCTGTTCTTCTCCGGTCACCGTCCCGCCGTGAACGTGGGCCTTTCCGTGTCCCGTGTGGGCGGCGCGGCCCAGACCAAGGCCATGAAGAAGGCGGTCGGCACCCTGCGTCTCGATCTGGCCCAGTACCGCGAGATGGAGGTCTTTACCCAGTTCTCCAGCGACCTGGACGAGGACACCAAGAACCAGCTGGCCTACGGCCAGAGCCTGATGTACATCCTGCGTCAGGGCCGGTGCAGCCCGCTCAGTCAGGCCCAGCAGATCGTCACGCTGGTGACGGCCATGGCCCGCATCTATCAGCAGGTGCCGGTGGCCCAGGTCTGCCAGCTCCGGGACTTCATCCTGGGCGAGTTTGCCGCCGGACGGCCCCAGCTCATGCAGGAGCTGGAGCAGGGCGCGGCGCTGACCGACGAGGTGCGCGGCCAGATCGTGGACTTTGCAAAGACCGCGCTGGAGAAGTTCCGGCGCGCAGGCGGGCGGTGAGGCCATGGCCAGCACAAGTGAGATCCGCCGCCGCATCGGAAGCGTCCGGCAGACCCAGAAGATCACCCATGCCATGTACCTCATCTCTCAGGCCAAGCTGCGCAAGGCCAAGCAGGACCTGAGCAATACCCGCCCCTATTTCGACGCTCTGCAGACGGAGATCGGCCGCGTGTTCAATGCCGACAGCAGCATCGACAGTCGCTACCTGATGCCGGAGGATCCCCACGCAAAGCCGCTGCCCGGCGTGGCCGCCTGCCTGCTGATCACGGCGGATAAGGGCCTGGCCGGCGCCTATAACCAGAACGCCATCCGTCAGGCCCAGCAGTTCCTGTCCGCCAACGAGGGCGCGGTGCTGTATGTGGTGGGCGAGTACGGCCGCCGCTGGTTCAGTCAGCGGGGCATCCCCATCGAAAAGAGCTTTCTCTACACCGCCCAGAACCCCACGCTGCGGCGCGCCCGCCAGATCGGTGAGCTGCTGCTGGAGCGGTACGACGCCGGTGCCATCAACGCCGTACACGTCATTTACACGGATATGAAAAACGGACTGGAGGCCACGGTGCGTCAGGCGCAGCTGCTGCCCCTGCACCGGGAGCGGTTCTCCGCCGCGGCGGCACATACCGCCGGCGGCCCCGTGTTCGAGTTCATCCCCAGCCCCGCCGCCGTGCTGGACAACGCGGTGCGCAGCTGCCTTACCGGCTTCATTTACAGCGCGCTGGTGGACAGCTTCTGCAGTGAGCAGTCCGCCCGCATGACCGCCATGAACGCGGCGGATCAGAACGCGGAGGAGCTGCTGAAGGATCTGTCCGTGCAGTACAACCGGGCGCGTCAGGCCGCCATCACCCAGGAGATCACCGAGGTCTCCGCCGGTGAGCGCGCCCAGCGCAGCAAGAAAGAAAAGGAGGGCTGACCTCAATGAAACAAGGAACCATCACGGGCATTTCCGGCCCCGTGATCGACGTATGCTTCCCGGAGGGGAGCCTGCCCGCCATCAATGAGGCGCTGACCGTGGAGGCAAACGGCACGCGCTACACCATGGAGGTGGAGCAGCATCTGGAAAACAAGACGGTGCGCTGCGTCATGATGGCTGGCAGCGACGGCCTCAGCCGGGGCCTGACCGTTACCGCTACCGGCCGCGGCATCGCCGTGCCTGTGGGCGAGGCCACGCTGGGCCGCATGTTCAACGTGCTGGGTGACCCCATCGACGGCGAGGCGCCTGTCAGCGCCGATGCGCCCCGCTGGGAGATCCACCGCCTGTCTCTTATACACATCTGACGCT
>URVR01000075.1 GCA_900551355.1 uncultured Eubacteriales bacterium
CTACACTTATGCGATCGTCGGCAGCGTCAGATGTGTATAAGAGACAGAGCGCCGCCAGCCACCGAAGCAGCGGACGGCGCCGGGACAGATACGCCCTCACAGCGGCAGGGGCCGGCCCGTGAAGCACATGACGCAGCTCGCCTGCACCACGGCCCTGCCGTTCTCGTCGGTGACCTCCGCCGAGCAGAAGGCCAGCTTGCCGCCCACCCTGTCCACCTTCCCCACGGCGGTGAGGGTGCTGCCGGCGGCAGCGGCGGCCAGATAGTCGATGCTGGCGTTCACCGTCACCACCATCTCCTGCCGCAGCGTCACGATGGCCATGCCCATGGCCACGTCGCACAGGGAAAACAGGATACCGCCATGGGCGCCGCCCCAGCGGTTCAGACTGTCCTCGCACATGGGCAGCACCACCGTGGCGGTGCCGTCGGACAGGTCGGTGGCGTACATATGGTTGTGGGTCAAAAACGGTTCCTTGCGGTTGCAGAACTCCAATAATCCTTTTCTGATCTCCTCAGTCATGCTTTTCCTCCGTTATCGCTGCTTCCGGCGTATGCTCCTGCCCCGCCGTCCGGGCGCGCTCCACATAGGCGTAGGCCTCCGTGGGCATATCGCGGCGGCGCAGCCGCCGGTCCAACAGATACTTCACCAGCTCCTGCAGGCAGGCGAAAATGGGCACACCCAGGAACATGCCCAGCACGCCGCCGAAGCCGCCGCCCACCAGAATGGCCACGATGACCCAGAAGCTGGAGATGCCGGTGGCGTCGCCCAGGATCTTCGGCCCCAGGATGTTGCCGTCGAACTGCTGCAGCACCACGATGAAGATCACAAAGATCAGGCACTGCTTGGGGCTGACCAGCAGGATTAGGAAAGCCGAGGGGATGGCGCCCAGGAACGGCCCGAAGAACGGGATGATGTTGGTCACGCCCACCACCACGCTGACCAGCGGGGTGTAGGGCATTTTCAGGATGGAGCAGCCCACGAAGCACAGCGCGCCGATGATCAGGGAGTCCAGCAGCTTGCCCCGGACGAAGCCGGAGAAGATGCGGTCCACCTGCCGGGTGCCGTGGATGACGGCGTTGGCCTTCTTCTCGTCGAACAGCGCGTACACCGCCTTGCAGCAGCGGGCCAGGCTCTTCTCCTTCATGGTCATCAGATAGATGGACACGATGATGCCCACGATCAGGTCGGTGGCAAAGCTGACCACACTCCAGATACCGCTCCAGATGCCGCCGGTCAGGGTGCCCAGCGCCCCCTGCGCCCAGGGCAGGATGTGGTCCTTCAGCAGCGTCACGCCGTCGCTGTAGTACTTGGTCACGAAGTCCGCCACCCATACGGCGATCTCGTTCTCACTGTCCAGCAGGCCGTCGGCCCAGTTGTACACCTTATAGTAATACGCCTCGGCGTTGTTGATGAGCATGGTCACGCTGTCCACCAGCTGCGGGATCAGCACGCTCATCAGCAGGTACACCAGCAGGATGGCCACCGCCTCCGCCAGCAGGATGCTGGCAAACCGCAGGACGCCCGCGGCATTTTTGACGTGCTTCTTCGGGAACGCCTTCTGCCACCCGGCGTGGAGCGCCCGCTCGATCCAGTTCATCACCGGCGTCAGCAGGTAGGCGATGGCGCAGCCGTACAGCACCGGCGCCAGCACGGAAAACAGCTTGTCCACAAAGTGCTGGAGCGTGGCGCCCATATAAAACGTATCATAAAACACCAGCACGGCGCAGACGGTGAGAAACGCCGTCAGGCCCCACTTCACATATTGCGTCCGCCGCTTCATCCGCATCACTCCTTTGTCCTCTATCATAGCCGACAGTGCCCGGTTTTGCAAGATTTTTTCTGTCTTCCTGCACCGTGCCTGCCTCGGACACCGCTGCCGCTCTGCCTGTTGCAATTTCTCATATTCTATGGCATAATGATAGGACACTCGCGCACGGCCGACGTGCGCGGCATCATCGGCACACAAGAGGAGGAGAGCCATGAAAAAGCTCCTGTTCATTGTCAATCCCCGGGCGGGCAAGACCAAGTCCAGCGCCCCTCTGTTCGATGCGGTGGCCGCCCTGTCCCGGGCCGGCTATCTGGTGCGCGTCTTTGTCACGGAGGCCGGCGGCGACGCCAGCCGCGTGGCGGCGGATTGGGGTCCCGATTACGATGTGGTGGTCTGCGCCGGCGGCGACGGCACCCTGAACGAGACCATCTCCGGCCTGATGACGCTGCCGCAGCGCCCGCTGCTGGGCTACCTGCCCAACGGCAGCACCAACGATTTTGCCGCCAGCCTCCACCTGTCCTCCGACCCGCGGCTGGCCGCGCTGGATATCGCCGGCGGCAGCCCCCATCCGCTGGACATCGGCCGGCACAATGACCGCTATTTCGCCTATGTGGCGTCCTTCGGCGCCTTCACCCGCTCGTCCTACTCCGCGTCCCAGGCGGCAAAAAACGCCCTGGGCCACTTCGCCTACATTCTGGAGGGGCTGGGCGATCTGGACTCTCTGCGGCCCTACAGCTGCCGCATCGAGGCGGACGGCGAGGTGTTCGAGGGCGACTTCATCTTCGGCGCCGTGTGCAACTGCACCTCCATGGGCGGCCTGGTGAAGCTGGACCCCAGCCGCGTCAAAATGGACGACGGCCGGTTCGAGCTGCTGCTCCTCCGGATGCCCAAATCGGCGCTGGATCTGCAGAACCTCATCACCGCCAGGACCCGGATGCAGTACGACTACCCCGGTGTCATCTTCCGCCATGTGCAGCACGTCACCCTGACCACCCAGGCCCACATCCCCTGGTCGCTGGACGGTGAATACGCCCCCAGCGCGGCGCGGGTGGAGATCGAGAACCTGCCGGGCGCGGTGTCCCTCCTCCGCTGACCCGCACCTCCTCCAAAAATACGCAAAAGGACGCCGGAGCGTTGCTCCGGCGTCCTTCTTATGTACTTTTTAGAAGAAGAATTCCTTGATCTGCCCGTACAGGATGAGGATCATGCACAGCGGGGTGATGAACTTCACGCAGACCTTGAAGAATCCATAGCCGCTCATGGCGTGGCCGGACTGCTCGCACTCGTCCTTGACCACCTCGGGCCCGATCTCCCAGCCGATCATCAGCGACATCAGCAGGGCGCCCAGCGGCATCATGATGCCTTCGGACAACATATCCCAGAAGTCCAGCCAGTCGGCAGCCCATGTGGGCAATTCGCCCGTCATACCCAGAAGATTACCTGGCGCAAAGCCCGTGGAGCCCAGCGCATCGGCGCAGACCAGAATGCAGCCCAGACCCACGCAGGCCGCAGCGATGAGGGTGTAGGTCTTACGCTTGTCGCCCTTGCCGGCGTCGCGGGCCTTATCCACGAAGTGGGCCACGATGACCTCCAGCAGAGAGATGGAGGAGGACACGGCGGCGAAGACCACCAGCAGATAGAACAGGATGCCGAAGATGGGGCCAAGGCCGCCCATACGGCTGAACACGTTCTGCATGGTGATGAACAGCAGCTTGGGGCCGCCCAGCGTGCCGTCGGGGTCCAGGGCAAAGCGGCCGGGAATGACGCACAGACCGGCCATCAAAGCCACCAGCGTATCCATGACGATGATGAGGATGGCGTTCTTCTGCAGGTTCTCCTTCTTCTGCAGGTAGGAGCCGTAGGTGATCATGGCGCCCATGCCCAGAGACAGGGAGAAGAACATCTGACCGCCGGCAGTGGCAAATACCTGGAAAAGATTGGGTGCCTTCTCGATCACACCGTTGGCGACAGCCCAGCCGGGAATGAACATGTACTTCAGGCCTTCCACAGCGCCGGGCAGGGTGCAGGCGCGGATGATGCAGATCAGCAGCATCACGAACAGCGCGGGCATACCCACGGAGCAGACCTTCTCAATACCGCCGCCGATACCGCCGATGACGATGATCATGGTGATGGCCACGAAGATCAGACCGTAGATGATAGCCTCGGTGGGATTCCCGAGAAATGCGCCGAACACCTCAGCGCCTACGGAAGTGCCGTTGGCGTCAGCGACCGCAGCCAAGGCGTTGGAGCCGAAGCCCGCGCCGAACAGGTCGCCCACGTTCAGCACGACGTACTTGATGCAGTAGCCGCCCAGTGCGCAGTAGAAGAACAGGATGAAGAACGCGGACAGAATGCCCATCCAGCCCATCCACTTGAACTTCTTGGACAGGACGTGATACGCTTCCACAGCGCCCTTACCGGTCTTGCGGCCGATGGCCAGCTCGCCCACCATGACGATGAAGCCGCACAGGACTGCCAGGATCAGGTAGATGATGAGGAACGTGAAGCCGCCGGAGGCGCCCATCTTGTTGGGGAAGCCCCAGATGTTGCCCAGGCCGACTGCCGAGCCGACCGCGGCCATCAGGAATCCAAAATTGGTTCCAAAGCCTTTTCTTTCTTCCATGTTTTCTCTCCTTATAACAGAAATTTGCCCTCCGCCTTTCCTCGGAGTGCTGATTTTCTGCTTCCTGTCTATCGACAGGAAACATCTTGAGGCGCCGCCACGCCTCTCAACTCCCCGTCCCCAAAGTCAATGAACGGTTCATGAAAAAAGTATACAGGAAACAAAACCCAACCGCAATTAGCAGTATTGATAAATTTCTCGCGCCATGTTGTACATTTTTAACATTCTGTGAACAATTTGTCATGTGCGGTTTATAAATATATTATCACTTTTTAGCGGCTGTTGGCACAGCTTTTTACGGGTTTTTTCTGATTTTTTTGCCGCGATCCTGATTTTTCTTCTAAAGAAACAGTCCGTCAAAGAATAAACAGGCGGATCCCGCCGCCTGCCCCGCGGCGGCTATATCCGCACCGCGCTCTGGTTTCCCGTCTCCTGCCGCTCGTCTCCTGTCTCCGGGCATCCGCCCTGCCGCCTGCGGACGCCTCCCTGTCTCCGGACAAAATCAAACAGCGCCCGCCGGAATGGCGGGCGCTGCTTTTTCTGTTATTTGGAGAGCATACCGGGATGGCGGTCCCGGAATGTATAACATACTTGTCGTTTCTTCTCTTAGCCGAAGAAGCTCTTGAGCTGACCGTACAGGATCAGCAGCATGCACAGCGGGGTGATGTACTTGCAGCAGACCTTGAAGAACGGATAGCTGCTCATTTTGTGTCCCTCGGTGGCTTCGCACTCGTCCTTGACCATCTCCGGGCCGATCTCCCAGCCGATCATCAGGGTCATCAGCAGGCCGCCCAGGGGCATGAACACGCCCTCGGAGATCATATCAAAGAAGTCCAGCCAGCAGTCGCTCCAGCCCTTGTAGCCGTCCAGCTTCAAAAGCTCCCATGGCGCGATCCCGTTGGAGCCCAGACCGTCAACGCAGACCAGCACGCACAGCAGGGCGATAAGGATGGAGGCGATGAGGGAATACTTCTTGCGCTGGTCGCCCTTGCCCTTCTCCCGGGCCTCGTCCACAAAGTGGGCCACCACGGTCTCCAGCAGGGAGATGGAGGAGGACACTGCTGCCAGCACCACCAGCAGGTAGAAGATAATGCCGAAGATGGGGCCGATAGCGCCGTCCATGGAGTCAAACACGTTCTGCATGGTGATAAACAGCAGCTTGGGGCCGCCGATCGGGCCTTCGGGATCGAGGGCGAAGCGGGCGGGCATCACGCACAGACCGGCCATCAGGGCCACCAGGGTGTCCATGACGATGATGAGGACGGCGTTCTTCTCCAGGTGCTCCTTCTTATCCAGATAGGAGCCGTAGGTGATCATAGCGCCCATGCCGATGGACAGGGAGAAGAACATCTGACCGCCTGCGGTAGAGATGACTTCAAAGATGCTGGGAGCCTCTTTAATAACGCCGTTGGCCACGGCCCAGCCGGGGATAAACATATACTTCAGGCCGTTCACAGCGCCGGGCAGGGTGCAGGCGCGGATGATGCAGATCAGCAGCATCACGAACAGCGCGGGCATACCCACGGAGCAGACCTTCTCGATACCGCCGCCCACGCCGCCGAGGACAATGAGCATGGTCAGGGCCACGAAGATAAGGCCGTAGATGATCGCCTCAGTTGGGTTGGCGATCAGCGCCGCCCACGCCGCCGCGCCGGTGGAGCTGCCGCTGGCCGTCGCGGTCTCGGCAAATACGTTGGAGCCGAAGCTCGCGTTGAACAGGTCGCCCACGTTCAGCACGACGTACTTGATGCAGTAGCCGCCCAGCGCGCAGTAGAAGAACAAAATGAAGAAGGCGGAGGCGATACCCAGCCAGCCCATCCATTTGAACTTCTTGGAGAGGATCTTATACGTCTCCACCGCACCCTTGCCGGTCTTACGTCCCATGGCCAGCTCGCTGATCATGACAATGAATCCGCAGGTGACGCCCAGGAAAATGTAAACCAGCAGGAACGTGAATCCGCCGTTGGCCCCCATTTTGTAGGGGAAGCCCCAGATGTTGCCCAGGCCGACCGCAGAGCCGACCGCGGCCATCAGGAATCCGAAATTGGATCCGAAGCCTTTTCTTTCTTCCATTGCTTTCTCTCCTTACAAGTTTCCCCCGCCTTACCCAGCGGGCGTATATGTATCTTACCGCGAGAAAAAAGTGATGTAAATAAGGCGGGACGGTTCTTAGCGTGCGCTTGCCGCAGGGCCATTTTTCCTTTATCCTCCTCATATAAAGCGTC
Source organism: uncultured Eubacteriales bacterium (assembly GCA_900551355.1). GTDB lineage: Bacteria > Bacillota > Clostridia > Oscillospirales > Oscillospiraceae > Vescimonas. The sequence goes on from URVR01000075.1 coordinate 6,620, forward strand.
TGTGAAGCGTCAATGCGCATCGGCCGCGCTTTTCTTGTGGGGAAATATCCGGGACATAGAAAAACGCCCCGGATGGGGCGTTTTTAATTGAATATGTATGCGGCTCAGTCGCCCTCCCGCATGCGGTAGCCCACGCCCACCTCGGTGAAGATGTACTGGGGGTTGCCGGGGGTCGGCTCGATCTTGCGGCGGATGTTGGCCATGTTCACCCGGAGGATCTGGTTGTCCGTCTTGGCCTTGGGGCCCCACAGCTCCCGGATGATGAAGTCGTAGGTCAGCACCTTGCCGGCGTACTTGCCCAGAAGGGCCACGATCTTATACTCGTTGACGGTGAGCCCGGCGTTCTGGCCGTTCATCAGCACCTGGTGCTTGTCGTAGTCGATGGTCAGGTCGCCGGTGACGAACTTGCCGGACTGGGCGATCTGCGTGTTGGACAGGGTGGTGCGGGTGTGGCGGATGGCCGTGCGGATGCGGGCCAGCAGCTCGGAGGTGCCGAAGGGCTTCACCAGATAATCGTCGGCGCCGTAGTCCAGCGCCTCCACCTTGTCGTGCTCATGGTTGCGGGCGGAGACCACCACGACCGGCAGGTTCGACCACTTGCGGACAGCCTTCAGCACCTCCATGCCGTCCATGTCCGGCAGACCCAGGTCCAGCACGATCAGATCCGGACAGTGGGAGGCGATCATGGTCAGAGCCTCCTCCCCGCTGCGGACGATAATGGTATCGTACCCGTTGGCCGTGAGGATCATGGAGATAAAGTTGCTGATGGACTGCTCATCCTCCACGATCAGTACCTTGTCTTTAATCTTCATAGTCGTCTCCTTTCATGGGCAGCGTCACAGTGAAGCATGCGCCGCCGTCTTTTTTATTCTCTCCCCGAATCGTTCCGCCGTGGGCCTGCACCACCGTGCGGCATACAGACAGGCCGATGCCCATGCTGCGCTTGCCGTCGCTGGTGCGGTCACTGCGGGCCGCGCCGTCAAATAACTTGCCCAGAAGGTGCAGCGGGATGCCCCTGCCGTTGTCGGCCACGGTGAACACCGCGTCCTCCCCCTGCTGCGTCAGCGCGATGTCGATGCGGCTGGTGCCGCCGTGGATCACCGCGTTTTCCATGAGGTTCACCAGCACCTGCTCGATGAGCAGCGGATCCATGGGCACCAGCATCAGCTCGTCCGGTACGGAGACCTGCACGTCCACATCGGGGTAGCTGTCTCTTATACACATCTCCGAGCCCACGAGACGTAGAGG
>URVR01000076.1 GCA_900551355.1 uncultured Eubacteriales bacterium
CGTCGGCAGCGTCAGATGTGTATAAGAGACAGGGAGCCGGCCATGTGGTTGATGCCGGTGTTCTTGGCGAAGTACAGCAGCGCGCCTACCGCCGCCAGGAACGAGCCGATGATGAACGTCATGGAGATGACGCGGTTGATCTTCACGCCCATGAGCTGCGCCGTCTCAAAGTCCTTGGACACCGCCCGCATGGACATGCCGAACTTGGTGTGGTTGATGATGAGCACCAGCACCACCATCAGCACCACCGCCACCAGCGGGGAGATGAACACCGCCAGCTTGTCCTTGACGCCGAACACCCGGACGCTCTGGCTGATAAGGGGGATCTCCGGGAACTGCTTGGCAAGGCCGCCGGTGATGTAGCACACCAGGTTCTGCAGCAGATAGCTGACGCCGATGGCGGAGATCATCACGGACATGCGGGGCGCGGTGCGCAGCGGGGAATAGGCGCACTTCTCAATGGCGAAGCCCACGAACACCGTCAGGGCGATCATGATGAGGATGGTCACCCACATGGGCATGGTGGGGAAGGACGCCGCCAGATAAATCATCATGATGCCCGACAGCATGAACAGATCGCCGTGGGCAAAGTTGATGAGCTTCAGGATGCCGTATACCATGGTGTATCCGATGGCCACCAGCGCGAACTGTCCGCCCGTCGCCAGCCCTCGGATCAGGTAAGGAGTCAGATTCATGAATGTCACCTCTCAAACCGAAAGAAGTACGGTGGTGTGAGCCACCGTACTTCTGCGGACGAAATCAGGATGTTACGCAGCCACCATATCCCAGGCGAACTGGGCCATGACGGAGCCCTGGAACGGATCCAGGAAGCAGATGCGGAAGTACCAGTCGTGACCGTCGGTGACAGACGCGTTGGTGCAGGACACGCCGATGGCGGGGATCTGCGCCTCTGCGAAGGTGTCGGCCGCCGCGATGGACACGCCGGAGCCGTAGGAGCCCAGGGAGATCAGGGCGCCGGAGGACACGATGGCGGAAGCCGCGGACACGGCGTTCTCCTCCAGGGAGCCGTTATCGGAGACGTACAGCTCCACGGTGTACTCCTCACCGGCGATCTCGATCTTGTTGTCCAGGGAGTTGGCGTACTTCATGCCCAGCACTTCCTGCTTGCCGCCGCCGCCGTTGTTGCCGGTCAGAGGCTCATACACGCCGATGACGATCTTGTGGTTGGCGGTGTCCAGCTTCACGCCGGCAGCGTCGCCGTAGTCAAAGCCGGTAGCCTGCACGTCGCTGTTCTCGACCTCCTGGGTCTTGACGAACTCAAACTTGGAGCCGTCGGCAGCGGCCTTCTTGATGTAAGCGCAGTTCTTGATAGCGTCGCCGGTGGCATTGAACTGGATCTTGCCGGTAACGGCGTTGTCATAGGTCAGGGTCCACAGAGCGGAGGCCACGTCCACGGAGGTCATGTCGGCGCCCTTGGCCTCGGCAGCGGCGCGGATAGCAGCCACGGCCACGTTGTAGGCATCGAAGCCCAGTGCGGAGACGGCTGCCACGATGTCGTTGCCGCCGTTATCGGTGAGGGCGCTGGGATCGGCGTTCAGCCACGCCTTGAAGCCGTTGACGAAGTCGGCCGCGGCGGTGGAGCTGGAGTCGCTCTCATCAAAGAAGGTGGAGCAGTACACATCCAGACCGGTGTTGGCCATACCGTCCAGAATGACGGAGGACTCCCAGGTGTCGCCGGCCATGATGGGGCACTCCACGCCCAGGTCGTTGGCCTGGGGCAGCAGGCTGGAGGCCACGGTGATGGAGTTGGGGGCGAAGATGACGTCAGCGCCCTTATCAATGGCCTTCTGCAGATAGTCGGAGAAGTTGGTGGTGTTGGTGGGGAAGGTCTCCATCACAACGGTGCCGCCCAGCTTCTCGAAAGCGGTCTGGAAGTTGCTGGCCAGACCCAGAGAGTATGTATCGCCTTTCTCCGCCAGCACATAGGCCACGGGGGCGTCGTTACCGGCAGGCTGGTCGCCGTCATTGTCCTGCTGACCGCCCTGCTGGCCGCAGGCCACCAGGCTCAGCGCCATGACCAGCGCCAGAAGCATTGAAAAAAACTTCTTCATTTCATTTTCCTCCTAAGCTTTCTCCGGAGCACCTTCCCAAACCGGCGCTCCATAGAATGTTCACATTTTATCGGAACAGCCCCGCAATTACAATAGTGAGTTACTCCGAAAAATCGTGCCGTTTTCCCGGCGCAGTACCGGCTTTCCGCCGCTTTTCCGCCGGTTTTGTCCCCCTGTCACGCACAATTGCGCCGTTCCCCCGTCCACGTTTCCGACATATGTCTTTCCCTCACGGACACCCGTTTCGTCATTTTGCCCAAACACAGCCCGCACTTTTTGACTTCCTCACAGCTTCTTCCCCACCAAATGCACAAAAGAGGCCCTGCGGCGCCGCCGCAGGGCCTCTTTTTCGTCTCTTATTCGCCGTCCTTGGCGGCGGTACTGTCGCTGAAATAGCTCTCGAACGTCTCCGCGTCCATGGTCTCGTGCACCAGCAGGTACTCCGCCACGGCCACCAGCTGGGGCCGGTACGCTGTCAGGATGTCCCTGCACTGCTGATAGGCGCCGTCGATGATGGCGCGGATCTCCTCGTCCATCTCCGCCGCCGTCTTCTCCGAGTAAGGCCGGGTGTGGCCCATGGACTTGCCGATGAACACCTCATCGGTGCCGGCATCGAAGGCCACGTTCCCCAACCGCTCCGACATGCCGTAGGTGCCCACCATCTTCCGCGCGATGGCAGTGGCCCGCTGGATATCGCTGGAGGCCCCGGTGGAGATATCGCCCAGCACCATCTCCTCGGCGGCCCGGCCGCCCAGCAGCGACACGATCTGCTGCGTCATATACGCCCTGGAGCGGTAGGAGCGGTCCTCCTCCGGCAGGAAGATGGTCATGCCGCCCGCCTGGCCCCGGGGCACGATGGTGATCTGATGCACCGGATCGTGGTCGGGCAGAGCGTGGATGACCACGGCGTGTCCCGCCTCGTGGTAGGCCGTCAGCTTCCGCTCGATCTCCGGGATAACGCGGCTGCGCTTCTCCGGACCGGCGATGACCTTGATCACCGCCTCGTGGATAACATCCTCGGTGATGAGCTTCTGGTCCCGCCGTCCGGCCAGCAGCGCCGCCTCGTTCAGCAGGTTCTCCAGATCGGCGCCGGTAAAGCCCGCGGTGCTGCGGGCCACACGTCCCAGCTCCACGTCCTCCGCCAGCGGCTTGCCCCGCGCGTGGATCTTCAGGATGTCCTCCCGGCCCTTGATGTCGGGCAGGCCCACATACACCTGCCGGTCGAACCGTCCCGGCCGCAGCAGCGCCGGGTCCAGGATGTCCACCCGGTTGGTGGCGGCCAGCACCACCACGCCCTCGTTGACGGCGAAGCCGTCCATCTCCACCAGCAGCTGGTTCAGCGTCTGCTCCCGCTCGTCGTGGCCGCCGCCCAGGCCGCTGCCGCGCTGGCGGCCCACCGCGTCGATCTCGTCGATGAACACGATGGCCGGCGCCTGCTTCTTGGCCTGCTCAAACAGGTCGCGGACGCGGCTGGCGCCCACGCCCACATACATCTCCACAAAATCGGAGCCGGAGATGGACAGATACGCCACGTCCGCCTCCCCTGCCACGGCCTTGGCCAGCAGGGTCTTGCCGGTGCCCGGAGGGCCTACCAGCAGCACGCCCTTGGGTATATGTGCCCCCAGCGCCGTGTATTTCTCCGGATCCCGCAGGAACTGGACGATCTCCTCCAGCTCCTCCTTCTCCTCGTCGGCACCGGCCACGTCCTTGAACGTCACCCTTTTGCTGCCCGTGGGCAGGCTTTGGGTGCGGGCCTCGCCGAAGCGGGCCATCTTGTCGTTGGCCGCCGGGCCGCCGCCTGCCATGCGGTTCATCAGGTTCAGAAGCAGGATGAAGCCCAGCACCCCCAGCACATAGGGCAGCAGCACCTGCACCCAGTTGGTGGAGTGATCCGCGTGGTAGTCATAGGCCTCGATGATGCCCGCCTCGCTCTGCTCCACCACCAGATCGTTGAGATCCTCGTAAAATGCGTCAAAGCTGTACAGCTCGCAGGTGGCCGTGGTGCCGTCCCGCAGGGCGGCGGTGAGCCGCGCGTCCTCGATGGCGAAGGACTGCACCTTCTCCTCTGTGAACAGCGCCCGCATCTGGCTGTACGGGATATCGCCGGAGCGCCGCATGTTCCCGGCCATATATCCCACGAATATCACCACCAGGACCACCAACAGCAGTCCGGTGACGCCAAACCGTCTTTTCTCCAAATCCTCTCCCCCTTACGCGATCCAGCGGATGCCCTGCCAGCTCTGCTCCGAGCCGATGGAGACGGCCAGCAGCACGCGGCCCTGGATCTGGTCCACCGGGATATACGGATTCTCCCAACGCCGGCTGTCGTAGGAGCCGGTGCGGTTGTCGCCCATCACGAAGATGCAGCCCTCCGGCACGTCAAACCGCTCCTTCTCGCTGGTGGTGATGCCGCTGACCGGCAGATACTCCTCCTCCAGCTTCTCCCCGTTGATATACACGAAGCCGCCCTCGAAGGTAATGGCGTCTCCCGGCAGGCCGATGACCCGCTTTACCAGCACCTTGCCCAGCTCCTCGTCCCAGAACGTGACGATGCTGCCCCGCGCCGGTACCGGATCGCCCACCACATAGGGCAGCCGCCATCCGATGTTCAGCGACTTGGTGGGGATGGTGGTCTCCATGGAGCCGCTGGGCACATAGGACAGCTGCAGCAGCACCCGGAACAGCACGAACACCACCGCCAGCGTCACCACCAGATAGCCGTAGTCGTTCCACAGGCGCCGTCCCCGGCTCACTGCGGGCTGTGCCGCCTCCGGCGTCTTTTCCGCCGCCGGCGCGTTCTCCGTCTCCGAAGTCCCCTCCGCCGGGCGCAGCTCTGCCGTCTCCGGTGCGCTGTCCGCGGTCACGCCCTCCGCCGGCACATCCTCCAGCTCTCTGGTCTCCTCCGCCGCCGGATGTACGTCCGCCGCCGCTGTGCGCCGTCCGCTGTCTTCCTTCCGCGCCAAGCGCTTACCGCCCTTCTTTTCCATGCTCGTCCTTCCTCCTGTTTTCTTCCCGTCCCGCGCTATACGCTCCGTATATTCTCTGCGCGGTGTTACTTGCTGTATACCTCCGGCTTCAGCACGCCGATGTAGGGCATGTTGCGGTACTGCTGGGCGTAGTCCAGGCCGTAGCCCACCACGAACTCATCGGGCACCACAAAGCCGGCGTAGTCGGCCTTGATGGGCTTCTCCCGGCGGGCGGGCTTATCCAGCAGCGTGGCGATGGTGATGGACGCCGCACCCTTGGTCATAAGATAGCTCTTCAGGAACGCCAGGGTGTTGCCGGAGTCCAGAATGTCCTCCACGATGATGATGTTCCGGCCGCTGATGTCCCGCTGCAGGTCGCGGGTGATCTGCACCACGCCGGAGGACTTGGTGCCGTCCTTGTAGGAGGACACGCCGATGAACTCCAGCTCGCTCTTGAGCTGGGTAGCCCGCACCAGATCCGCCATGAAGATGAAGCACCCGTTGAGAACGCCCACGAACATGGGGTTCTTGTCCTGAAATGCGTCATACAGCTCGTCGCCCATCTCCTGCACACGGGCCTTGATCTCCTCCTCGGACAGCAGGACCTTCAGGATGTCCTGATCCATATTGCTCTTTGCCATACGTTGTATCCTCCGTTAGTTTTCTCCCATTATAATATATATGTTCTCACCGGATGTCTCCGGCAGGAATTTCCTGTCTGTGCCCACGCCCCACACGGCGGCGATGACGCCGTCCACGCAGAGCACCGGGATGGTCTCCCGTCTTTCCGGGGTCACGCCCCGCTCGGCCAGCAGCCGCTTGACACTCCGCTGCCCCCGGCTGTCCGCCAGCGTCAGCCGGTCGTCCCGCCGCCAGCACCGGGCTGTCAGCACCTGTCCCGGCCCGCACCGCAGCGCCAGTCCGCCCTCCATGGGCCTCCGGCTCACCGCGATATGTGCCGCGCCGAAGGGATTCTCCCCCTCCCGCAGCACCGTCTCCGCCGGAGCCGCCTCCGCTGCACGCATCGTCAGCACGCCGCCCCGGCTCACCGCCTCCGCGCCGCCGGGCAGCGCCAGCACGCCCTCTCCGGCGGCCAGCCGCTCCAGCGCCTCCAGGTGGACGGCGCCCAGATCCTTCCGCCCCGTGCCCAGCCGCTCCAGCAGCAGCCGCAGCATCCGGGGCCGCAGGGCCTCCGGGGCCGCCAGCAGCGCGCCGCAGTCCACGGCGCACCCCGTCTCCGGCAGGCGCGCCGCCGCCAGCTCATCCAGATAGGCGTTCTCCCGCCGCAGGATGCCGGCTGTCCGGGCGATGTGGGCCAACGCCTCCGGGTTGATGCCCTCCAGCATGGGCCAGATCTCCAGCCGCAGCCGGTTCCGGGCGTAGGCCGTGTCGCCATTGGTCTCATCGGTGACGTAGGTCAGTCCGTTTTCCTCGATATAATCCTCAATGTCCCGCCGGGGCGTGTCCAGCAGCGGCCGGACGATATTGCCCCGTACCGGCGGGATGCCGGTAAGTCCCTGCGGCCCGGTGCCCCGCAGCAGCTGCAATATCACCGTCTCCGCCAGATCGTCCCGGTGATGGGCCGTGGCGATCCGCTCCGCGCCGATGGCCGCCGCGGTGCGCTGCAGAAAGTCGTACCGCGCCCGGCGTCCCGTCTCCTCCACCGTCAGGCCCCATGTGCCGCACAGGCCGTACACATCTGCCTTTTCCGTGTAGAACGGGATGCCCCGCTCCCGGCAGAACGCCCGGACGAAGTCCTCGTCCCGCTGGGCGGTGGGCCGCATCAGGTGGTTCAGGTGCCCCGCCGCCGCGGTAAAGCCCTGCCGCTGTCCCAGCTTATGCAGATAGTCCAGCAGGCAGATGGAATCCCGCCCGCCGGACACGCCGCACAGCACGATGCCGCCCTGTTCGGGCAGCATGTGCCAGCGCTCCATCCACGGCGTCAGCTCCATGGCTCACTCCTCATCGTCGTAGCGGTTCTCCAGCGTGCCGAAGGCGGTGTACTCCGGCATCCACCGCAGCTCCACCTTGCCCGTCTCGCCGTGGCGGTTCTTGGCCACGATGCACTCGGCCACGTTGCGCTTTTCCGAATCACTGTTGTAATAGTCGTCCCGGTACAGGAACAGCACGATATCCGCGTCCTGCTCGATGGCGCCGGATTCGCGGAGGTCGGACAGCATGGGCCGCTTGTCGTCCCGCTTCTCGTTGGCACGGCTCAGCTGGCTCAGGCACAGCACCGGCACCTGCAGCTCCTTGGCCATGATCTTCAGCATACGGCTGATATCCGACACCGCCTGCTGGCGGTTCTCGCCGGAGTAGCCCTTCCCGCCGGCGGAGGTCATCAGCTGCAGATAGTCGATGACCACCAGTCCCAGATTGTCCAGCCGCCGGCACTTGGCGTTCATATCCGCCACCGTCAGCAGCGGGTTGTCGTCGATACGGATGTCCATCCGGCTCAGGGAGGACGCCGCCTCGGCGATGCGCTGCCAGTCGCTCTCCCGCAGGTTCCCCGTCACCAGACGGGTGTTCTCCACCAGCCCCTCGCTGGCGATGAGCCGGGTCACCAGCTGCTCCCGGGACATCTCCAGTGAGAAGATGGCCACGGTCTTGCCCGACTCCCGCGCCGCCGACAGCGCCACGTTCAGCGCCATACTGGTCTTGCCCATACCGGGCCTGGCGGCCAGCAGCAGCAGGTCGGACTTGTTCAGTCCGTTGATCTTGGCGTCCACGGCGGAAAGGCCCGTGGACAGGCCCGGCAGCTGTCTCTTATACACATCTGACGCTGCCGACGATCGCATAAGTGTAGAT
>URVR01000077.1 GCA_900551355.1 uncultured Eubacteriales bacterium
GTACACGGCAGCGTCACCTATGACATCGGGGAGATGTTCGCCTTCAAGCGCAGCGTCAGTGAAAAGCTGCGCGGTGGCATCCATGCGCTGCTGAAGGGCGCGAAGGTGGACGTTATTGAGGGCACGGCACAGATCGCCGCCCCCGGACAGGTGGACGTCACCGCTGCGGACGGCGCAGTGACGCGGTACACGGCGGAGCGTATTCTGGCGGCCACCGGCTCGGTGAACGTCCGGCCACCCATTCCGGGGCTGGAGCTGCCCGGCGTCATGACCTCCGACGAGCTGCTGGAGGGGACGGACACACCGTATGCATCCATCGTCATCATCGGCGGCGGCGTCATCGGCGTGGAATTCGCCACGTTTTACAGCCATCTGGGCTGCCGCGTGACGCTGGTGGAGGGCATGGCCAATCTGCTGCCCCAGCTGGACCGGGAGCTGGGCCAGAATCTGGCGCAGATCCTGAAAAAGCAGGGGGTGGAGGTACTGACCTCTGCCATGGTGCAGTCCGTGGAGCAGGGGGCGGACGGCCTGTGCGTCCGTCTGGAGCAGAAGGGCAGGGAGCTGACCGTCACCGGCGAAAAGGTGCTGTGCGCCATCGGGCGGCGGGCGTATTTCGACGGCCTGTTCGCCGCCGAGCTGACCCCGGCGCTGAACGGGAAGCGGCTGCTGGTGGACGAGGACTATCAGACCAGCATCCCCGGCGTGTACGCCATCGGCGACGTGTCCGCCGCCGTGCAGCTGGCCCATGTGGCGGCGGCGCAGGGCACGGACTGCGTGGAGCGGATGTGCGGCGGTAAGGGCGGCATCGACCTGCACGTGATCCCCAGCTGTATTTACAGCGCGCCGGAGATCGCGGTGGTAGGTCTTACGGAGGCGGAGGCCAGGGAGCAGGGCATCCCCGCCGTGTCAGGCAAGTGTACCCTGTTCAGCAACGCCCGCACCCTTATCGAGGATCCGGGACGGTGCTTCATGAAGCTGACGGCCCGCACGGATACCCACGAGATCATCGGCGCGCAGCTGATGTGCCAGCATGCCAGCGACATGATCTCCCAGATCAGTACGGCCATGGTGAACCACCTGACGGCGGAACAGCTGCTGGCTGTCATGCGGCCCCACCCCTCCTTTGAGGAGGCGCTGGGTGAGGCCGTGGAAAATCTGGCGGCAAAGCTGGGATAAAGCGTCATCAAGGGAAAAAGGGAAAGACCCCGGCGGGGTCTTTCCCTTTTTCCGTGAGGCGGGGCGCGATTGACGGCGGCGGGGCGGCAGGGTATAATGGGAAAAACGAACGGCGGACGGCAGGAGCCGCCGGGAGGGCGTGCACAGGGAGAGGAACAGGCACGCCGCGGACAGAGAAAAACGGGAACAGCGGAGGTGCAAGAGGATATGGAAAGGCTGATCTTTTCAAAGCAGCTGTTGGAAAAGACGGAGCAGCTGCGGCGCAGCCCCGTCTCCGTGCTGGAGGCGCCGGCGGGCTACGGCAAGACCACGGCGGTGACGTGGGCGCTGGAGGGCGCGGAGGCAGCGGCATGGTACACGGGGGTGGAGAATCTGCCGGATACCAGCTTCTACTGGTTCATCCGGCAGCTGGCCGCCGTGGATGAGCGCACCGTCCGGCGCATCGAGACACTGGGGTTCCTGAACCGCAGCAATGCGTCGCTGGCGGCGCAGGCGCTGCTGGAGCTGCGGGTGGCGAAGCCCATGACGCTGATCTTCGACAACTTTCAGTTTGCGGCGGACAACTGGCCGCCGCAGATCATCGACGCGCTGGTGAAGCGGCCCGCCGACGGGCTGCACATCGTCTTTATCGCCCAGAATCTGGGGCGGCTGCGGACGGTGTTCGAGGCGCTGGAGGGGGCGGTGTGCTTCCTGCGGGCCGGAGATCTGCTGCTGGCGCAGGAGGATGTGTGCGCCTTCGCCCGGCGGCGGGGCGCGGCGCTGACGGAGGCCCAGGCAGGGGCCATCGTGCGCAGCACCGGCGGTTGGCCGGCGGCGGTGGCGCTGTGTCTGGAGGCGGGCGGCGCCACCGGCGAGATGGACGAGCTGCTGTACCGCCTGTTCTGGATGCGGATGGATGCCCGGCAGCGGACGGCGCTGCTGCGGCTGAGCCTGTTCGACTGCATCACGCCGGACATGATGGACCGGCTGGTGCCGGAGGGGACGCTGACGGAAACCGAGCGGGAGGAGCTGTTCCACCGCACGCCGCTGGTGCGGCAGGACGCCATGCGCCGCCGGTTCTATCCCCACGAGCTGCTGCTGCGCTTTCTGCGGGAGCGGCTGGCGGAGGCGGAGGGGCCGCTGCGCCGGGAGATCTATGAGCGGGCGGGACAGTGGTACCGGGACAACGGCATGACAAAGGCGGCGGTGGACTGCTTTTTCCGGGCGGAGGACGACGAGGGCATCCTGTCCTGCCGGCTGGTGGGGCTGATCGGCGAGCGCTTCGGGGACGTGAGCTATACGGCGCTGGCCCGGACGGTGCTGCGGCGGTGTCCGGAGGAGGTGCAGCGGCGGTATCCGCTGAGCCTGCTGCGGCTGTGCTACGCGCTGTACGGCGGGTGCGCATTCGCGGAGTTCGCCCGGCAGATGGCCCGGATACGGGGGCTTCTGGAGGGCTGCGGGAGCCACTGCCTGGGAGAATGGGAGCTGCTGGACGCGCTGGAGTTCTTCCCGGACCTGGACGGCATGGACGGGGCCTACGCCCGGGCGGAGCAGCTGCTGACCCACGACTCAGAGCTGTTTATCCCGGAGGAGCCGTTTTTCTTCGGGTGCGCGTCCATGTGGTATCTATTTTACGCGGAGCCGGGGCAGATGATGGCCACGGCGGACCGGCTGGCGCAGGTGCTCAAGCGCTATAACCGGCTGACCAACGGACACGCCGCCGGCGCGTCGGAGATCTATCGGGGCGAGGCCTACTCCGTGCAGGGGCGGTTCGAGGAGTCGGACATCCAGGCCTATCAGGCGGCGTTCCTGTCGGAGCAGGGGCAGAACGCCTCGGCCACCTACGGCGCGGCGCTGCTGCTGGGCATCAACGCCATCTACCGCTCGGACATGGCGGGCCTGCAGCGGGCGGTGGACTATCTGGAGAACAAGGCGCAAAGCTACGCTTTTCTGCAGGGCACCGGCATCGGGCGCTACATGGTGGAGACGGTGCGGGGCTATCTGCTGGGGCTGATGATGGAGACGGGGCGCTCCGCCCTGTGGACACAGGGAGGGGCGGACGCGCTGGCCGATCTGACGTTCACCAATTTCATGATCAAGACCTGCCGCATCACCGACCTGCTGCTGAAAAAGGAGTATCAGCGGGCCATCGCCTCGGTGGAGGCGTCGCTGGAGCTGGATCCGCGGCTCATCTCCGCCGCGGCGCGGAATTTCATGTACTGCGGGCTGGCGCTGTGCTATCTGGCCACGGGGCGGCTGGGCAGGGCCGCGGAGTGGCTGGACCGGTCGCTGACCGCGGCGGAGCAGGACAAGAACTACTCGTTCATCGCCTGCTTCCGCAAGTATTTTCAGGTGCTGTTCCTGATGCCCTCCATCGCGGCGCGGCACGGGGAGGCCATCCGGGAGATCAGGGCGCTGGCCATCCACTATACCCGGGCGGATGAGAGCCGCATCTTCGCCATGCTGGACGATGTGCCGGAGCTGAAGGAGACGCTGACCGACCGGGAGCGGGAGGTGGCCCAGCTGGCCGCCGAGGGCATGCGCAACAGCGAGATCGCCGAGACGCTGCATATCTCGGAGAACACGGTGAAGCACCACCTGAAGAACGCCTTCCAGAAAATGAATATCGACCGGCGCAGCCGTCTCATCGAGATGCTGCGCTGAGGGGAAATACTACCCGAAAGGGTGATGTGGCACGCATGCCTTTCTGCTAAAATGGGAGCTGTAAAATCTTTACAGAGCTTCCGGAAAGAGAAGAAAGGAGATGCACCATGAAGAAACGGCTTCTTTCCCTGCTGATGGCGGTGCTGATGGCGGCCCTGCTGCTGCCGGTGGAGGCATTTGCCATTGCAGGCGGAGATGTGCGCCGGCTGTACATGGATACAGCGCCGGTCACCATCACGAAGGAGGGGATCGACAGCGGCTCGCAGATCTACTCCATGAAGATGAAGAACGGCAGGCTGGTGATGTTCATTGCCACCAGCGGCCCCCACATGGGCAAGTCCGTGACCAACTCCGACCGGGGCTATACCGCCACGGGGGATTCCTTCCGCAGCGGCGTGTATGAGCAGGCGCGCTTTACCATACAGACCGGGCGGGGGGAGCAGAAGGCGCTGGCCATCCGCTCCATGGAGGTGATCGACCCCAAGAAGGAGCCGCAGCTGGCCGGTGTCGGCATGGACATGGCGCCCATGGAAAACGCGCTGACCATCAAGTATACCTTCAGCGGCGAGGGAGTGCCTGAGCAGCTTCTGTGCTACATCAGCTACTACTTTGTGGAGCTGGAGGCCGGCGTGACGGACGGCACCATCGCGGACATCGTAGAGGACGCGGACGGCAGGACCTACGCTCTGGCGGCACAGGCCTCCTGGGGGCTGGGCATGGTCACCGAGACCACCATGCCCGCGGAGTTCACGTTCCGCTGGTTCCAGGATTACCACGGCTTTTCCCGGATGGGACACGCCAAGGCGGACGCGGCGGCCCATGTGTACCTGAGCCGCACCTATGAGGCGCTGGACGGGCGCATCACCGCCAAGTCCACGGACATCACCGCGGGGCTGGGGCGTACCGGCGTTTTCGGCACCTTCGGCAAGGGGGATATCGCGGAGCTCTACTCCGACAGCTACGGCGTGGACAATCCCTTCGTGCTGGCGGATGTGGACCGCATGCGCGGCAGCAACGACATGTGGACGCCGGTGTACATGACCTACGACGCGGCGGCGGATATGCTGACCGCGGAGAGCAAAACGGAGGCCATGGGCGGGCGCAGCGGCAGAAGCGCCATGAACGCCCTGCAGATCTGGGGCTTCCGGGATGTCTACACCAAGAAGGAGGCGGCGGACATCTCCAAGGTGGAGTTCACCAAGCCGGATCAGGTGACCATCCCTCAGGACGCCAACCGGCTGGGGCTCTATGAGACGGACAAGGGCTTCGCGGCGGCGCCCATCACCGACAGCGCGCGGGAGGCGGTGCTGAAAAAGCAGTACGGCGACCCGGTGTACACGCTGCGGGGCAATTTTGAGACGAAGTCCGACAAGGACGGAAAATACTATGAGTTCACCGACGGCAAGGCGGCGCTGACCGCCACCATCACGGCGGTGTGGGGCAGCGGGGATCACTTCCGCGTCCGGGTGGACGAGAACGGCATCATCACGGCCTTCGACACCTCGGTCAGGGTGCGGTACACCACACCGCGCTTCCAGCTGTACAACCCGGTCAACGACGCCGCGGAGCCGGCGAAGCTGACCTTTGAGGACGGCTGCCTGACGCTGGGGATGAAGCCTGAGAAAAACGCGGTGCTGGTGTTTATCGACATCCCGCAGGTCAAGAGCCTCATCGATGCGGCGCAGATCAGACCCAACGGCAATCTGGTGCTGACCGGCAATATGGGGCTGGATCTCATCCTGAACTGCAGCCCGGATGAGCTGGTGACGCTGGAGGCGCTGGGCTATGCGCCCAAGAAGGAGGCGGACGGCAGCATCTCCTTCGTGCAGGAGGGCTTCAAGGCCAGCGGCAAGATCGACACCGCCGGCCTGCTGGGTCTGGATCTGGCGGAGCTGCAGGCGTCCATCAACACCTTCGAGGGGGAGGAGGACTACGACTTCTCCCTGGAGCTGAACGCCTTTGACCTGTTTGAGACACAGGCGGAGCTGCAGCTGAAGCGGCTGAACAACGGGCGGCTGGCACCCAACAAGCTGTACTTCGCGCTGGCGGTGGAGCCGGGTATCCCGCTGGTGCCGCCGGTGCCCACCGCGTTCCTTCGGGGCGGTGGCGGCGGCTTTGACGGGCTGGCCGACACCATCAACGGCGACTTTATCGCCATCCCGCCCATCCAGCTGCGGCTGACGGCCATCGGCGACTATCTGAAGATCATCAAGGGCAAGCTGGACGTTACGCTGGGGCCCAGCTATCTGGCCTACGGCGGCAGGGACATCACCATCGCCGGAGCGGACGTGCTGGACAGCTTCAATATGTACCTGCGGCTGCAGGGCGAGAAGCGCACCTATAAGATCGATGGGAAGACCACGGAGTATACCGGCCTGCGGGCCGGCGGCGGCATGAGCGTCACCATCAAGGCGCCGCAGGAGGAGTCCTTCTTCGGCACCGTTTTTGAGGTGGAGGGCAAGGCGGAGGCCAGCGTGTTCGGCGGACTGGACAACTATTCGAAGCCCACCTCGGCCTATATCCAGCTGGACAGCCGCGGCGGCGTCACCGGCAAGGTCATGTTCCCCAAGAAGCTGGGCAAGCTCGATTTCCGCTGGCTGGGCGGCAAGACGCTGGCGGAGGCATCGGTGGACTTCATTCTGGGCGCGCAGACCGCCGTGACGGTGGATCCCAGGAGCTACGCCGGGAAGAGCGTGGATCAGATCCTGGCCACCGCGGCAGAGTCCGCCTGGAACAACCTCAGCGTCTACGGCGGCCTGTCCACCACCGGCAAGTTGGGTATTCTTTACTACCGGCTGTACTATGTGATCCCCGATCATGTGGGCGGCAGGGTGTCCCTGCGGAACATCAACAAGAACTGGACGCTGGAGCAGGAGGTCGAGAAGAACGCCTGGTATGTCAGCGGCGCACAGACCATCAGCGGCGGGCCGGGCTGGGCCACGCAGGTGGGCAAGTGCTATGACCCGGAGACGGGTGAGCAGGTGGGCATCGCCGTGCTGGAGGTCAGCGTCTATCAGGTGGGCGAGGACGGTATGCCGGCGATGATGGCCGCCATCCCTGCCACGGGCGGCGGCTACACGCAGACCCTCGACTATGCGCAGACACAGAGGGAGCTTGACAGCGAGCTGGGTCTGCTGCTGACCGTGGCGGACGACGCAGACATGGCGGTGCTGCGGCAGAGCCTGCGCATCACCTATACCGTGGGCGACGACACAGCGATCCATACGCTGAAGCTGGTGGATATGGATCAGGATCCCGATACCATCAACAAGGACGGCAACTGCATAGAGATCCTGGAGGAGGGGGAGAACGGCCAGCCCAGCCGCCCCGGCCTGATGATCGACACCGGGCTGACCGGGGGGTAGAAATATACATGGACCGTTACGGCCAGCTGCGACTTCGAGGGCAGCGTGATGGTGTCCAACCCCCTGACGGCACTGGAGTTCCACCTGCGCGCCAGCGGTGCGGAGAGCACCGTGCTGCGTCCGCAGAGCGACAGGGAGTACGCCATCCGGTACTACTTCGACACGGCGGCGGACCGGACGGGTGAGCACTATTTCCTGGAGATGCAGGAGCTGGGTAAAAAACCCACCACCGCCAGCTTCCAGGTGCCTGACAAGGGACTGCTGGCACCCAGCGGCGACTATCACGTCACCGCCGTGCTGGTGGAGAAGGTGACAGGCGACTTCAACGGTGACGGCACCGTTGCCGCGGATGAGTATTCCTGGGTCACCGTGGATACCCAGACCTCCGGCGACCCCATGGCCTATGATAATACGATGCAGCCCAACGCGCCCACGGACGTGGTGCTGACGGCCGCCGGCAACGAGACGCTGACCGCCGAATGGACGGCGGTGGAGAAGGGCGTGGACGGCTACCGCGTGACCCTGTACTATCAGGAGAACGGCGTCTGGAAGCAGGCGGGCGCACCCTATGTGCTGGAAAACGCGGACTTTGAGGACGGCAGCGGAACCGCCGCCGCTGTCTCTTATACACATCTCCGAGCCCA
>URVR01000078.1 GCA_900551355.1 uncultured Eubacteriales bacterium
CTACACTTATGCGATCGTCGGCAGCGTCAGATGTGTATAAGAGACAGCTGGTGGACCATGCCGATGCCCAGTGCATTGGCGTCGTTGGGGTCTTTGATGGACACCTCCACGCCGTCCTTTTTGATGATGCCCTCCTCGGGCTGGTACAGGCCGAACAGCACGCTCATCAGCGTGGACTTGCCGGCGCCGTTTTCGCCCAGCAGGGCATGGATCTCTCCCTTTTTCACCTGTAAGGTGATGTCGTCATTGGCGATGATACCGGGAAACCGTTTTGTGATGTGCAGCATTTCGATGGCATACGGTGTATCCAAGTTTTCGCCCTCCCTTCCGTTTTATGGCCCGCCGCTTGCGCTGTGTGCGGGGACGGAAACCATGAATATATTCAGTATACTATACTTCCCGGCATAAAGCAAAGTTTTTTCGGAGTTTTGACGATACTTTTGACGATACCGGTAACGGCAATTGCCGGAAAACGCGCAAAAAAACAGAGGCTGCGGATGCAGCCTCTGTTTTTTACGGTAAGTACAGGCTTACTTGATGTTGCCCAGATCCTCCACCGTGATGACGGTGGCGAAGTCGGAGGCAGCCTTGGTGATGTCGTTGCTGACGGTCAGGGTGCCGTCGAACATGGCCTTCACCAGAGCCTTGTAGTCGTCCTGGGTGAACGCACCATCAGCCCACTGGGTGGACTCCATGGGGATCTGGACGTAGTTTGCAGTGGGATCGTCAGCGGACACCAGACCCAGCGTGTCGATCTTGGCGGAGTACTTCTCCCAGTTGCCGTTGACGATAACATCGGTCAGGGTGTCATAGGTGGCGGGATACAGACCCTTCATGGCGGAGGTGACGGTCAGAGCCTTGTAGCCCTCGATGGTGGCGGCATCAGCGCCCTCGCCGGCGGCGTAGTTGGCAATGACACCGGCCTGGTCAACGTCAACACCGATGACCTTGGCGCCCTCGACCTTCTTGGCGGCGTCAACAGCGGAGGTGTAGATACCGCCGCCGCAGGCGAACACGACCTCGGTGCCGCCGGCGTACCAGGTATCCATAGCGGCAGTGATGTCGGCATCACCGGAGAACTGGTTGCCGTAAGCATAGTTCAGCTTGACATCGGTCAGCTTCAGCTCGGCGGCAGCAGCGTCAACGCCCTGCACAAAGCCGTAGCCGTAGCGCTGGACAGCGGGGACAGCCATGCCGCCCAGGAAGCCCAGGTTCTTGTAGCCCAGCTTCACAGCAGCGTAGCCGGCCATGTAGCCGCACAGCTCTTCCTGATACACAGCACAGTACAGGTTGGCGGGAACCACAAAGCCCTCGCCCAGGTCACCGGCGGACACGTCCAGCGCGATGAACTTGACATCGGAGAAGTTGGGGGCGGTCTCCGCGATGGCGGCGCCGAAGGCGTAGCCGGGCATCACGATGACGTTGTAGCCCTGGTCGATAGCGCTCTCGATCATGGCCACACGGTCGGCGGTGTTATCGCCGGCGGGCTTGAAGTACTGGAAGTCCACACCGTTGGCCTCTGCGAAAGCCTTGCAGGCCTCGTAGGTGGTCTGGTTGAAGGACTGGTCGGTGATGTCGCCGTAGTCGGTGATCATAGCAACCTTGTAGGTGACCTCAGTGTTGTCACCGGTGTTCTCCGGCTCCTGATTATCGGGCTGCTTCTGCTCGCCGCAGGCGACCAGAGACAGAGCCATGACCAGAGCCAAAATCAGAGCAAGAAACTTTTTCATGATTCTTAATCTACCTTCCTAAATTTTTTTATTTTCACGCCTCGCGGCGGGAAAACCAAGTGTGCGGAGGAGAGGTCCCCCTCTCACCGCAGGGTGCATTATAGCAGATTGCTTTACAAATAGCAAGCTATTTCCATACTTTTCAGGGACATTCTGAACAAATTTTACAGTTTATTTGCATTTCGTTTGTGCGAAACGCACGGTTTTCTTACTTCGCCGCCATTTTCACCGCGATCTCCAGACCGATCTTCATCATGTTGGTGAAGGTGTTCTGGCGGTCGTCGGCGGACAGCTCCTCGCCGGTGACAAGGTTGTCGGAGATGGAGCAGATGGCCAGCGCCCGCTTGCCGGTATAGGCGGCGGTGCAGTACAGACCGGCGGCCTCCATCTCCACGGCCATGACGCCCATCTTGGCGTAGCGCATATTGCGCCCGGCGGCATCGTAGAACGTATCGGAGGAGTAGAGGTTGCCCACGGGCATCTTTACGCCCAGCTCCCTGGCGCTCTCCACAGCGGCCATCAGCAGGTCGAAGTCGCAGATGGGGGCGTAAGCGCCGCCCAGCTCGTACTGGTCGGCAAAGCTGGAATTGGTGCAGGCGCCCTGACCGGCCACCACGCTGCCCAGCTCCAGATCGGCGCGCATGGCGCCGGCGGAGCCGACGCGGATGATATTGTCCACGTCGTACTGGGTGTACAGCTCATAGGAATAAATGCCGATGGAGGGGATGCCCATGCCGCTGGCCATAACGGAGACGGGCACGCCCTTATAGGTGCCGGTGTAGCCCTGGACACCGCGGACATTGTTGACCAGCTTCGGCTCGGTCAGGAACGTCTCCGCGATGAACTTGGCGCGCAGGGGGTCGCCGGGCATGAGAACGGTCTTGGCAAAATCGCCCTTGGCGGCGTTATTGTGGGGAGTAGGCATATGGTGGTTCCTCCTTATATAAATTACTGTTCCATGGCCTTGACGGCCTTGACGATGCGGCTGGTACCCAGACGATCCGCGCCCAGCGCGATGAAGTCCCGGGCGTCGTTGAGGTCGGCGATGCCGCCGGCGGCCTTGATCTTCACATGGGGCGCCACGTGCGCCTTGAACAACGCAACATCCTCGCGGGTGGCTCCGCCGCCGCCGAAGCCGGTGGAGGTCTTGATATAGTCCGCGCCGGACTCGGACACCACGCGGCACAGCTCGATCTTCTCGGCGTCGGTGAGCATACACGTCTCGATGATGACCTTCAGCAGCTTGCCGCCGCAGTGCTCCTTGATGGCCTTGATCTCGTCCAGCACCTGCTCGTACAGGCCGTCCTTGACCCAGCCGATGTTGATGACCATGTCGATCTCCGACGCGCCGTTCTTCACGGCGTCGGCGGCCTCAAAGCATTTGGCGGCGGTGGTATCGTAGCCGTTGGGGAAGCCGATGACGGTGCAGACGGCGATCTTGCCGTCCACATACTCCGCCGCCTGCTTCACATAGCTGGCGGGGATGCAGACGCTGGCGCAGCCGTACCTGATGCCGTCATCGCAGATGGTCTTGATCTCCGCCCAGGAGGCAGTCTGGCTCAGCAGGGTGTGATCCACGCGGCTGAGGATGTTTTTCAGTTCTTCGTTCATACAATAAGCTCCTTTCGGAATTTTGCGGTCATACAGAGGTATTGTAGCACAGGCGGCGGGAAATAGCAAGGCGGAGGGCATGGCTCTACCGTTTTAAGCGATTATCAAATCGCGCACTTGCCGTCGATACCGGCAAGTGTTGGTGCGGCCCTCCGGGCCGCGCAGATCTGATAGAAGTGCGCAGCGGCGCATTTCAGAGTAAAAGCGGCAGCGCTCAGAGAAATACGTCAGTTCAACATTTCGGACGAATTAGAACGCTGCGGCAAGCAGCGGAAGGAAATCCAAAAACCATGGGTTTTTGGCGGCGTTCTTTCCCCCATTTCTTTCGCTGTTGAAAGAAATGGGGCCGCCGGAGGCAAAAAAGAAATAATTTTGCCGCTGTTGGCAAAAGTGGGTCGCTCCGGAGAGCGAAATATCCCTTACCGCTGCTGAAAGAAATGGGGCCGCCGGAGGCGAAAGAATGGGACGAGTGGGCGCAGTCTCCGCCATTATTTTGCACATAAGTGGGAAATTCCTGCTTGTTCTACTTTTTTCGCGGTTGGAAACGTTCCCGGCCTCCGGTGCGGAGTTTGCAAGAAAATGGCGATCTTTAGCATACATGTCAAGTATGTTAACAACATCTGAATTTCCGTTTGATTTTATTAGCGCCAAATTTATGGAGATGGTGTTAACATAGGAGCATCTTTTTTCGACAGTCCGGATGTCGAAAGGAAATGACTGTAAAGGAGTGTGTTTTTGTGGCATCATTCATCATCGGTCTTGTCATCCTGATCGGAGGCGCAGCCCTGTACGGACGCTTCTGCGAAAAAGTTTTCGGGCCGGATGACCGGAAGACCCCCGCGTACACCAAAGAAGACGGCGTTGACTTCATCCCCATGAAGGGCTGGAAGAACAGCCTGATCAACCTGCTGAACATCGCCGGCACCGGCCCCATCATCGGGCCGATCCAGGGCATCCTGTTCGGGCCCATCGCGTTCATCACCATCCCCATCGGCAACATCATCGGCGGCGCCATGCACGACTATTTCTCCGGCATGATCTGCCTGCGCGACGGCGGCACCCAGATGCCGGAGATGATCCGGCGCTATTCCACCAAGGGCATCTATAAGTTCTACAACGTGTTCGTGTGCGTGATGCTGCTGCTGGTGGGCGCTGTGTTCATCTACACTCCCGGCGATATCGCCGCGACCCAGGTGTTCAATCTGAGCGGCAAGGCCAATGATCCCACCACCTGGATCATCTACGGCGTCATCTTCCTGTACTACCTGATTGCCACCGTGTTCCCCATCGACGCCATCATCGGCAAGATCTACCCCATCTTCGGCGGTATCCTGCTGTTCTCCGCCGTGGGCGTGTTCATCGGCGTCTTCGCCAAGGGTATGCCCCTGCTGAACATCTGGGACGACTGGTCCGCTCCCGTGCTGGCGCTGGGCGACGGCACCTTCACCTATGCTTCCTATTTTGAGAACGGACACTTCCTGCCCATCTTCTTCGTGACGGTGGCCTGCGGCATCCTGTCCGGCTTCCACTCCACCCAGACCGCCATCATCTCCCGTACCATGAAGAGCGAGCGTCAGGGCCGCAACACCTTCTACAACATGATGGTGCTGGAGGGCTTCATCGCCATGGTCTGGGCTGCCGGCGCCATGGGCGTGTACAACCTGGCTCTGCAGGAGCCCAACGCTACGCTGGCCACCGGTACGGTGGGCGTGGTGTGCAAGTACCTGCTGGGCAACATCGGCGGCATCATCGCCTTGGTCGGCGTTATCGTGCTGCCCATCACCTCCGGCGATACGGCGCTGCGTGCCCTGCGTCTGAGCCTGTCTGAGACGCTGCACATCGACCAGTCCACCAATGGCAAGCGCATCAAGCTGGCGCTGCCCATCTTCGCGCTGGTCATCGCCATCCTGGTGTTCGCCAAGACCAACAGCAACGGCTTCATGATCCTGTGGCGCTACTTCGCGTGGGCCAACCAGACGCTGTCCCTGTTCGCCTTCCTGAGCATCACCGCGTGGATGTTCGAGAACGGCAAGGGCAAGTGGGCCTGGATGCCCATGATCCCCGGCGGCTTCTACACCTTCATCTGCATCACCTACATCGCCAATGCGCACATCGGCTTCAACATTCCCTGGACGCCGGCCTACATCATCGGTGTGGCCTGCGCGGTGGCTTACGTTGTCGCCTGCTGCGTGTATGGCAAGAAGCGCGCTGCCAAGTTGGCGCTGAAGTAAGACTTTCCCAAGGCATTTCCGGATAAAGAGCAGCCCCGTCCATCGGACGGGGCTGCTTTTACGTCTGCTGTGAGTCTATGAGAACAGGCTGGTGAGGCGGGTCATGGGGATCTGGTCGGTGTCGTAGCCGTAGGTCTTGCCGGAGGGGAACGTGCAGCGGAAGAAGGGACCGTCCGTCCAGTCGTTGGCGGGGTTCTCCAGCGGCACCTGCCAGATGTCCAGCGTGGTGCCGTCGCCGTAGTCGATGGTGATGAGGGGCGGGTCGGTGGGAGCCGTCCCGGTGCGGCCGGCACCGGCCATATTGATGAGGCGCAGCAGATCGCTGAGGTCGTCGGCATCGGCGGAGACGGCGGCGCCGTCCACGGTGACGGTGAAGGCGCCGGTGCTGCGGGCGTGGCGGGTGGCGTCGGTGAGGGCGGAGAAGCAGGCGCGGTACTGGAGCTGGTAGCGGCAGGCCCAGACGCCCAGCGCGATCACCGCCGCAAAGACCGCCGCCGCGATGAGCAGGGGTCTGCGGAGGGTCTTTTCCTTTTTGCGGCCGGCGCCGCCGCGGTCCACGGCATCATACAGTCCCATAGGCGTACCTCCTTTTTGTTGTTGGGTACAGTATAGCAGGTGCGGCGGGGGAAAGTCCAGCAACCTCAGGTTGTCAGGGGCGGTCTTTGCGGAAAATGTGCGCAACCTCAGGTTGTCAGAGCAAAAAAGCTGCTATGCTTTTGCGGAATAAAAAATAAGACCTGCCCGACGGGCAGGTCTTATCGTTTCCCAATTACTCGGTCACGAAGGGCAGCAGAGCGATCTGACGGGCGCGCTTGATGGCCTCGGTCAGCTGACGCTGATGCATGGCGCAGGTGCCGGTGGTGCGGCGGGGCAGGATCTTGGAGCGCTCGGAGATGAAGCGGCGCAGCTTGGCAGCGTCCTTGTAATCGATGCACTCGCACTTGTCCACGCAGAACTGGCAAACCTTCTTGCGGCGCTTGCCGGCGCCGCGGGCGGGTCTATTTTCGCGTTCCATAGCCATGGAAGTATCCTCCTTTATAAAGTGTCATGTGCCGGGGGCACATCAGAACGGCAGGTCGCCGTCCTCCTCATCGATCTCGGCAAATCCGGAGGAGCCTCCGCCCACAGGGGCGCTGTATCCGCCGGCGGGCGCGGTGTAGGCCGGTGCGGAATAGCCGCCCATGTCGCCTGCGTTGTCGCGCTTGGAATCGCCGAAATAGATGTTGTCGGCAACTACCTCCGCGCTGCGGCGGTTGTTGCCGTCCTTGTCAGTCCAGGGACGGATCTGGAGCCGGCCCTCCACAATGGCCATGCGGCCCTTGGTGAAGTACTTGGCGGCAAACTCGGCCGTGGCGCGCCAGGCGACCACGTCGATGAAATCCGTCTCCTTCTCGCCGGACTGGGACTTGAAATCGCGGTCCACAGCCAGCGTGAAGCTGGTGACAGCGGTACCGGACTGCGTTCTGCGCAGCTCCGGGTCACGGGTCAGGCGACCCATGATGAAGATCTTGTTCAGCATAGCTGCTCTCCCTTACTCGCCCTTGCAGACGATCATGGAACGCATAATGCCCTCGGTAATGCCAAGGATACGATCCAGCTCCTTGGGGAACTCGGGGCCGCTGGTGAAGCTCATCAGCACATAGTAGCCCTCGGTCTTGTAGTCGATGGCGTAGGCGAGACGACGCTTGCCCCACTCGTCGACTACCACGTTGGTCGCATGCTGCTCTGCCAGAGTCTGGAACTTTGCCACGGTGGCGGCAACAGCCTCCTCACCCTGTGCAGGGTCGATGATGTAGACGACCTCGTAGTTGGCGGAAATCTTAGCCATACTTTTGCACCTCCTTTTGGACAAATGGCCCTCATTCTCAGATGAGAGCAAGGATATGCCCGCAATACGCGAGCTTATTTATTATACCGGAATTTCCAAGGGAGTCAAGTGGTTTTTCCGATATTTTTTCGGTTTTTCCGGTGTTTCAGCGGTTTTGCAGGTAGTTTTGCAGGGCTTTGCTCTTTTCCAGACGCCACAAAAGCAGCAGACCCAGCCCGTAGCAGGCCACCAC
>URVR01000079.1 GCA_900551355.1 uncultured Eubacteriales bacterium
CTCTACGTCTCGTGGGCTCGGAGATGTGTATAAGAGACAGTTTCCAGACAGACCGGCACCTCCATACGGGCCGCCCCCTCCCCGACCGCAAAAAGCAGGTCTGTGCCATGGTATGCACAGACCTGCTTCTGATATGCGTTTTCCCGTCGGTCACACCAGATGGCTGCCGGTCAGGCCGAAGCTGACGGCGATGGCCGCGTCCACCTGCTCCATGACGGCGCCGTCCACGCGGCCCATCCGCTCCCGCAGGCGGCGCTTATCCAGTGTGCGGATCTGCTCCAGCAGGATCACGGAATCCTTGGGCAGACCGCTGCCCTGTGCCGCCAGCGCGATATGGGTCGGCAGCTTGGCCTTGCCAAGCTGCGAGGTGATGGCCGCCGCGATGACCGTGGGGCTGTGGCGGTTGCCGGTGTCATTCTGCACGATGAGCACCGGGCGCACACCGCCCTGCTCGCTGCCCACCACAGGGCTGAGATCGGCGTAGTATATGTCGCCGCGTCTGACAATCGTATCCACAAAGTTCACACTCCGCCGCAAGAAGTACCGGAGGGATCTATGTCCCCAGGTCACTTCCATTGTCCCACGCAGCCGCGGAATTTATACCCTTTGCGCGTCAGTAAATTCCGGATGTGTTCCGCCCGTTGTATCCTATGCGGCCGCGGGGCGGAGCGTACCGTCAGAATCGCAGCAGCAGCTCCTTTTCCACCTCCTGCCCGTTCTGCAGGTACACACGGGGCACCCGCTTGCTGACGGCGCAGGTCAGCACATACGAAATGGTGCCGGCCAGACGGGCCAGCTCCTCCACCGGGTGGACATGTCCGAAGATCTCCAGCTCGTCCCCCACCTGCACCTCCGGCAGGTCGGTGAGGTCGATCATGCACATGTCCATGCAGATGCGGCCCCGCTGGGGGGCGTCGCCGCTGCCGGCGGCAAAGCGGCACTTGCCGCTGAGGCAGCGGAAAAAGCCGTCGGCGTAGCCGTAGGGCACCACGCCCATCCGGGTGGTGCGGGGCGTGGTGTACAGCCGCCCGTAGCTGACGTCCGTCCCCGGCTCATAGGTCTTGATGGTGCTGACGGTGGTCTTGAGGCTCATCACCGGCCGCAGACCCAGCTCCGCAGCCAGCTGGCCGCAGCCGTACAGCAGGATGCCGGGGCGCACCATATCCAGATATGTCTCCGGATAGGACGCCACGGCGCCGGAGTTGGCGCAGTGCCGGATGGCGAACCGCTGGCCCCACTTCCGCTCCACCTCCTCCACCACGCGGCGGAACAGGTCGAACTGGGCGCGGGTATAGGCCTCGCTGTCCCCGTCCGGCTCGTCGGACACGGCGAAGTGGGTGAAGATGCCCTCCGCCCGCAGGCCCGGCAGGCCGCAGGCATCGCAGATGTCCGCCGTGCCGGTGGCGAAGTGGTCGCCGGCCACCAGATAGCCCAGCCGGGACATGCCGGTGTCCACCTTGATGTGCACCGTCAGCTCTCCGCCGCAGCGCACCGCCTCCTCGCTGTACTCCAGCGCCTTGGCCTGGCAGGACACCGCCTGCGTGATGTGCAGGTCGATGAGGTTCTTCACCTGCTCCCGGGGCGTATGGCCCAGGATCAGGATGGGCATGGTGATGCCCCCGGCCCGCAGCTCCATGGCCTCGTCCAGGCTGGACACGGCCAGATAATCCGCCCCCAGTGCCTGCAGGGCGCGGGAGACCTGTACGGCGCCGTGACCGTAGCCGTCGGCCTTCACCACGCCCAGGAATTTTACGTCCGCGCCCACGCGCTGCCGCAGCGCATGGTAGTTGTAGGCCAGCGCGTCCAGATCGATCTCGGCCCATGTTCTCCTCAGTGTAGATTCCATCTTTTATCCCTCCGATGTGGTGCAGGTGAAGGCCAGCAGCTTCGCTGTCAGCACCACCTGTTCATTCTGTGAAAACTCCGCGTACCGCGGAAAAAGCCCCTCCGCGTCCAGCCAGACGGCGCACAGCACCTTGTCCCCGCCGGGGGCGGTGGTGTCCAGCGTCAGCCGCAGGCAGGGGCTGTCCTCCAGCGTCTCGCCGCCCTGCTCCAGCACATAGCCCTCCGCCAGCGCCCGCAGCAGGTACGGCAGGCAGTTGGCCGGACAGATGTCCAGCGACGCCCCTGCCGGTAATTGCAGCCCGTCGCAGGAGAGCGTCATGTCCTCCCCTGACACGATGGCGGTAAGGCCCGCCAGCTCGCCGGGCGCGGTGACGGTGGTGACGGAGTCCCCCGCCGCGTCATAGCGGCACTGCAGCGTGAACGTCCGGCTGTCCGACGGCGTATGGCTGGTGACCTCCGCCTCCATCTGGGCCGTTTTCACCGTGCGGTACTGCTCCTGCACGGCGTTTCCCGTCTCCGCGCCGCCGCAGCCGCACAGCAGCAGGAAAAGCAGCAGCGGTCCTATGATCCTCTTCACGGTCATCCCTCCTTTTCAGGAAGGCTCTCCGCTATTCCACCTCTTTCAGCGCACAGGGCAGCTTCTCTAACAGATCGGTGGGGGTCATGCCCCGCCGTCCCTTCTCCGCCGCGGCCAGATCGCCGGCCCGCCCGTGGAGCCACACGGCGCAGCAGCAGGCGGAAAACGGCTCCATGCCCTGCGCCAGCAGGCTGGCGGTCATGCCGGTGAGGATGTCGCCGCTGCCGCCCTTTGCCATGCCGTCATTGCCGGTGGTGTTCACCGCCAGACGTCCGTCCGGCGCGGCGACCACCGTGCGGTGACCCTTCAGCACCAGATAGACGCCCCGCCGGGCGGCATAGGCCGCCGCCCCGCTCTCCCGGCCCCGGCTCACATCGCCGCCGATGCGGAAGAACTCCCCCTCGTGGGGTGTCAGCACCGTCACAAGGCCGCGGCGGAGGGACAACTCATCTATATGCTGCTCCAGCGCGTTTATGCCATCGGCGTCCAGTACCAGCGGCCTGTCCAGCGTCAGCAGGCGGCGCACCAGCGCGTCGCTCTCCGTGCTCCGCCCCATGCCGCAGCCTATGGCCGCGGCGTCACACCCGGCGGCGCGGCGCCGGATGTCCTCCTCCGCCGCCAGACACAGCTTCCCGTCCAGGGACGGCAGCGGGTGGGGCATGGCCTCGTCGGACTTCACCGCCGCCACCTGCCAGATGTCGGCGGGCACGCCCAGGAACACCAGTCCGCAGCCGCTGCGGACGGCGGCACGGGAGCAGAACACCGGCGCGCCGGTATAGCCCACGCTGCCGCCCAGCACATAGACCTTTCCGAAATCCCCCTTGTGGCCCTCCGGGTCCCGGCGGGGCAGGGCGGCGCGCACATAGGCATCGTCCAGCGTCAGCATCTGCGGTCACTCCTTCCTGTATCATCGGCGGATTTTTGTTCAGTATATCACATTTGTCAATCGCCATTTCTGCTATTTTTGTTGCGTGATGTGAAAAAAGTGCTTGCATGTTCCGGCTTCGTGTGGTATAAATGGGTGCATCAAGGAAAAAAGTGATGAACGGGAAGATCTGCGGCTCACGCATCTCCAAGAGAGGGCCGGCCACCGGCTGCAAGCCGGCCTGAGACGCATCGCAGTGTTCGCCCGGGAGCTGCCGCGAGGAAATGCGCGGACGGGTCATCCTCCGTTAACGGGAAACGAGTGCGCGGGTCTTGCCCGCGAAGCTGGGTGGTACCACG
This sequence comes from uncultured Eubacteriales bacterium, assembly GCA_900551355.1. Lineage (GTDB taxonomy): Bacteria > Bacillota > Clostridia > Oscillospirales > Oscillospiraceae > Vescimonas. Next base: position 3,647 of record URVR01000079.1, read on the forward strand.
GAAGCGTCGCCTTTCGTCCCATGTCATGTGGGATGAAAGGTGTTTTTTTATCCCCAAAAGCGAAACTCTCAAAAGGAGGCATCACATTATAATGAAAGAGAAACTGGAAAAGCTGCTCACTGAGGGCAAAGCCAAGATCGAGGCCGTCGGCAGTGAGCCGGAGCTGCAGGAGGTCAAGGCGCTGCTGCTGGGCAAGCAGGGCAGCCTGACGGAGCTGCTGAAAGAGCTGCCCAAGCTGGACGTGTCCCTGCGTCCGGAGATGGGCAAGGCGGTGAACCAGGCCAAGGCCCAGCTCACCCAGCTGCTGGACGAGCGCCGCAATGAGCTGAAAATGAAGGCGTCCGAGGTGGACCCCGACTTCGACATCTCCGTGCCGGGCACGCTGCCCCTCAGCGGCGGCCTGCACCCCATCACCCAGATGTGCTACGACCTGAACGACGCCTTCCGCTCCATGGGCTTCGAGATCTATGAGGAGGACGACATCACCAGCGAGCTGTACGGCTTTGACAACCTGAACTTTCCTCCCAACCATCCCGCCCGCGAGAGCATGGACACCTACTGGCTGGAGGGCCATGACAAGGGCGAGTGCTGGGACAAGCTGTGCCTGCGTCCCCACCTGACCGGCGGCTCCGTCCGCTATATGCAGACCCACAAGCCCCCCTACCGCTTTGTGTACCCCGGCAAGGTGTACCGCAACGAGACGACGGACGCCCGCCACGAGCGCGCCTTCTTCCAGTATGAGGCGCTGATCGTGGACAAGGACTTCACCTTCGCCTCCGGCAAGGTGATGATCAAGAGCATCCTGAGCAAGGTGTTCGGCCGGGACGTTCCGGTGCGGATGCGCGCCGGCTTCTTCCCCTTCGTGGAGCCGGGCTTTGAGATCGACATGGGCTGTCTGGTCTGCGGCGGCAAGGGGTGCAGCGTGTGCAAGCACGTGGGCTGGATCGAGGTCATGCCCGGCGGCACGCCCCATCCCAACGTTCTGAAGGCCGCGGGCCTTGACCCCGACGAGTACACCGGCTTCTATGTCAACATCGGTCTGGACCGTCTGGTCATGATGCGCTACGGCGTGGACGATGTCCGCCTGTTCCACAGCGCCGATCTGCGGTTCCTTGAGCAATTCCATTGATGAGGGAGGGCTGCTGAAATGAAAGTATCACTGAATTGGATCCGGGACTATGTAGAGCTTCCGGAGGATATGGATCTGAAGCGTCTGGCCTATGACCTGACCATGTCCACCGTGGAGGTGGAGGACGCCGTCGACCTGGGCGCCTCGTTCCACGACATGGTGGTGGGCCAGATCCGGGAGGTCCTGCCCCATCCCAACGCCGACAAGCTGCGTATCTGCCGCACCGACATCGGCGGCGGCGACATCAGGGAGATCGTCTGCGGCGGCTCCAACCTCCGCGACGGCATGAAGGTGGCCGTGGCCCTGCCCGGCTCCGTCTGCCGCTGGCACGGCGAGGGCGAGCCTGTGGAGATCAAGAAGAGCAAGCTCCGGGGCGTGGACAGCTACGGCATGATCTGCGGCGCCGTGGAGATCGGCCTTTCCGACCTGTTTCCCGCCGACGGCGAGGCCGTCATCCTCGATCTCAGCGATTTTGACGCCCCCGCCGGTACGCCGCTGGCCGACGCACTGGAGCTGAACGACATCATTCTGGAGATCGACAACAAGTCCATGACCAACCGCCCCGACCTGTGGGGTCACTACGGCATCGCCCGTGAGCTGGCGGCGCTGTACCACCTGCCCATGAAGGAGTTCCCCCACTTCGACCGGAACGTGGAAAACACCGCCGGGTTCCGCGTCACCGTGGAGGACGCGGAGCGCTGCCCGCGCATGACCGGCACGCAGATCGAAAACGTCTGCGTCAAGCCCGCTCCCTACTGGATGCAGGTGCGGATCTGGAAAACCGGCATGCGCCCCATCAACGCGCTGGTGGATATCACCAACTATGTGATGCTGGCCACCGGTCAGCCCTCCCACGCCTATGATTCCGACCACATCGCCGGGCACATCATCGTGCGCCGCGCCAAAGCGGGCGAAACGCTGACACTGCTCAACGGCAAGGAGCTGCCCCTCAGCACCGACGATCTGACCATCGCCGACGATGCGGGCATCGTGGGTCTGGCGGGCGTCATGGGCGGCGCCAAGGATTCCATCCTGCCGGAGACCAGCAAGGTCATCCTGGAGGTAGCCAACTTCCAGGCCGCCGGTATCCGCCGCACCGCCCTGCGCTACGACAACCGCACCGAGGCCTCCGCCCGGTACGAAAAGGCCATCGACCCCGAGCGCTGTGACCAGGCCTTCGACCTGTCCATGCAGCTGTTCCGCGAGCTGTATCCCGAGCTGCAGGTCACCGGTCTGGTGGACCAGTACCCCGTGCCCCTGAAGAAGGCCGAGATCGACGTGCCCATCAGCTGGCTGGAGCGCCGCCTGGGCAAGACCCTGACGCCGGAGGACGTGGCCCACAAGCTGGAGCCGCTGGGCTTCCAGCTGACCTTCGACGGCGACAACATGCACGTTGTGGTGCCCACCTGGCGTTCCACCGGTGATGTCAGCATCAAGGCCGACATCATGGAGGAGGTCGCCCGGATGTACGGCTACGAGAACTTCGAGGCCGAGCCGATCACCACCTCCTTCGACGGCGCCATCAACCAGCTGGACAAGGATCTGGAGCGCCACATCAAGGAGTATCTGTCCATCCGCTGCGGCATGCAGGAGATCTTCACCTATCCCTGGATGGACGAGACGTACGTCAACGCCATTCTCCAGAGCACAGACGGCATCCTGTCCCTGTCCACGCCGCCGTCCCCTGCCGAGCGCTTCATCCGCTCCTCCCTGCTGCCCAACCTGTGCAAGGCCGTGGCCAGGAACGAGCGGTACTACGGCGACTTCGCCATCTTCGAGACGGCGCAGGTGTTCCGCGACGAGAACTACACCACGCCCTACGATGAGCGGGAGAAGCTGCCCTCCCAGCGCAAGAACGTGGCCGGCGCCTTCGTGTCCGCCGACAAGGACGTGACGGCCCTGTTCCGCAAGGCCAAGGGCGTTGTGGAGATGATGCCCCGCTACACCCACATGGAGAGCTACACCCTCAAGCAGGCGGAAAAGCCCGTGTGGGCCGACGAGGTGGTCTGGCTGAACATCTATCTGGGCGAGCAGCACATCGGCGATCTGGCCCTGCTGAGCAAGCGGGTGTCCATGGCCTGCGGCATCAAGAACGTCAACGTCATGCTGTTCCAGCTGGATCAGGACGCGCTGGTGCCCCTGCGCTCCCGCACCAACACCTTCACCCACCTGGCCGAGTATCCCATGACCGACTACGACATCTCCCTCCTGCTGGACGGCGAGGTGAAGTGGGCGGACGTGGCCCAGACCATCGGCGGCGTGAAGAACGAGCTGCTCCACGGCGCGTCCTTCGTGGACGAGTACCGCGGCAAGCAGGTACCGGAGGGCAAGAAGTCCCTGACGGCCCGGCTGACCATCGGCTCCCGGGAAAAGACCCTGACCTCCGCCGAGATCGAGGAGGTAGCCAACACCGTGCTGAAGAAGCTGACCAAGCGCTTCGGCGCGGAGCTGCGCTCCCGCTGACAGGTCCCACTTTTTCCGGCGCGGCGCGTTTTTCCTCTTTACAGAAACGGGGAAATGGCGTATACTGAAAGGGATATGAGAGAAAGGCGGTGCCAATATGGACGATTACACCAGAAAGTTCAACGCGGCTGAGGATAAGGATCAACAGGTCCACTACATCCTGACCACCGTCTACGAATCCCTGAAGGAAAAGGGCTACGACCCCATCAACCAGATCGTGGGCTACATCCTGTCGGAGGATCCCACCTATATCACCAACCACAACTCCGCCCGGACGCTGATCTGCAAGATCGACCGGGACGAGCTGCTGCAGGTGCTGGTCAAGAGCTATCT
>URVR01000080.1 GCA_900551355.1 uncultured Eubacteriales bacterium
CGAGATTCCTCTACGTCTCGTGGGCTCGGAGATGTGTATAAGAGACAGGCTCTTTCCATTGTCTCCCAGCCGTCCTTGCCCACGGCGTGGACATGGTGGAAGGGAAAGCCGTTTTTCCGCTCCTCCTCGAAGAAGTCCAGCATGGCCTCGTTCATGTGGCTGGCTCCCAGGCTGCCCCAGAAGGATACCACAACGGGACGCCCGTCGTCAAAGGCCAGCTCCTGCCGGGCCTGCTGCGGCGTTTTCTCGAAGAAGTCCCCCCGCACCGGCGTACCTGTCACCATAATGCGTTCCGGGTGCCGGTAGTGCTGACGGCAGTCCTCAAAGCCCACCATGATGACATCGGCGTACTCCTCCAGCATCCGGGTGGTCAGCCCCGGCACGGAGTTGCTCTCGTGCACCGCCGTGGGGATATGGGCCTGCGCCGCCGCCTTCACCATGGGATAGCTGGCGTAGCCGCCGGTGCCCACCACCAGGTCGGGCCGGAACTCCCGCAGGATGGCCCTGGCCGCCGGGCCGGACCGTGCCAGCGCCCCCACGGCGTGGAGGTTGTGGCGCATGGCCTCCGGCTTTATGGAGCGGTGGAAGCTGTTCACCTCCACGGCGGCATAGTCGTAGCCCGCCTTGGACGCCAGATCCCGCTCCATGCCGTCGGGGGTGCCCACGAACAGCACGGCGGTGTCGGGGTCCCGCTGCCGCATAAGGCCCGCCAGCGCCAGCGCCGGATTCACATGTCCCGCGGTGCCTCCGCAGGTGAAGATCACTCTCATCGCAAACTCCTCGTGCTATTTTTATATACGTTCCGTAATTTTTCTGGAAAAAGATACGGTTTGTTGTCGGATTTTGCCGTGGCGGGGCGTGTTACCCCGCCTTCGGTGCGGGTATCTGCCGGGACACGCTGAGCACGATGCCCATTTCCACCAACTGTAGGCACAGGGCTGTGCCGCCGTAGCTGAAGAACGGCAGGGAGATACCGGTGGTGGGCACAAAGCCGGACACCACCGCGATATTCAGGAAGGTCTGCAGCGCCAGATGGGTCATGATGCCCACCACCAGCAGCGCGCCGAACCGGTCGCGGGCGTGGAGGGCGATCCAGAAGCCCCGCAGGATCAGCAGGGCGAAGATCAGCATGATGACGCAGGCGCCGATCAGCCCCAGCTCCTCACACACCACGGAGAAGATGAAGTCGTTGTACTGCTCCGGCAGGTACAGGAATTTCTGGCGGCTGCGGCCGAAGCCCACGCCCAGCAGGCCGCCGGAGCCAATGGTGATCAGGCTCTGGGCCAGCTGATAGCCGTCGCCGGAGTAGTCCAGCCACGGGTCATGCCACATGGCGATGCGGGCCGCGCCGTACTTGATGATACCCTTTTCCGCCAGCTTGATAAACAGGAAGCCCAGGGCGGCCACGCCGCCCACGCCGGCGGCCACCAGCCAGCCCTGAATGCCGCCCACGATCATCAGCACCGCGCCGGTACACAGGATCAGTACCGTGCCGGACAGGTGGGGCTCCAGCATCATCAGCACGGAGATGACGCCCAGCAGCGCCACATAGGGCAGGATGCCCTGGCGCCACGTCAGCATTTTCTCCTTTTTCTTGGAGATGGTGTCGGCGAAGTAGACGATGACCGCCAGCTTGGCGATCTCCGACGGCTGGAACTGGAACACGCCCTGGATGCCCAGCCACCGGGTGGCGTTGTTGGCGGTGATGGCCAGCGGGTTATGGGGGATGATGACCAGGATCAGCAGGAACAGCGCCAGTCCCACCAGGATCCGGGAGGCGCCGCGCCAGCGCTGGTAGTTGATCTTGGCCACCACGAACATGGCCGTCAGACCCACTGCGGCAAACAGCGCCTGCCGCTTGAAATAATAGGTGCCGTCCCCGGTGTCGTAGTAGGCGCGGGGGAAGCTGGCGGAGAACAGCATGATCAGGCCCACCACCGTCAGAAGCACCGTCAGGATCAGGAAGGGCAGGTCCATGGAGCCCTTGGCGGCCTGCTTGTGCTTCTGCTCCGTCTGGCGCATCCGCTCCTTGGCGGCCTTCTGCGCCCGATATTCCTCCCGGGTCACGGCTGTCCCTCCTTTCCCATATTCTGTAAGTCAGATAATGCCCTGATGAAGTACATCATGAACGAAAAAACGCTTCAGCATGCATTTCATCATGTATGCGATCCTGTATTTTCTCAGAAGCTGAAGCGCTGGTACACGGCGAAGTAGGCCAGCAGGCAGAACAGCGCGCTGACGGTGGAGAACACCGCCACGATCTTTGTCTCCTTCCAGCCGCACATCTCGAAGTGGTGGTGCAGCGGCGCCATTTTGAAAATACGCTTGCCGTGGGTGAGTTTGAAGTACGTCACCTGGATGATGTCGGACAGCGTCTCGCAGATGTAGACGATGCCCACCAGCAGCAGCACCAGCGGCATGTCGTAGGCGAAGGCCAGCGCCGCCACCGCGCCGCCCAGAAACAGGGAGCCGGTGTCGCCCATGAACACCCTGGCGGGGTAGTGGTTATACAGCAGGAAGCCGCACAGGCCGCCGGCCATGGCGGCGGCGAAGGTGCCCAGCTGGGCAAAGCCCGGCCAGACCACGGCCATGACCGCGAAGAACACCGCCACCGGCAGCGTTACGCTGGAGCTGAGACCGTCCAGCCCGTCGGTGATGTTGACGGCGTTGACGGTGCCCACGATGACGAAGGCGGCGAAGATGAGGTACACCGTCCACGGCAGCACGAGATGGGTGTTCCAGAACGGGATGTACAGATTGGGACTGAGCATCCCCTCGTACCGCATGAGGCACAGGAACGCCACCGCCGCTGCCAGCTGCAGCACAAACTTCTGCAGCGCCGTCAGGCCGGTGTTGTGGTGGTGCTTCACCTTCTGATAGTCGTCGATGTAGCCGATGAGGCCGAACACCAGCGCGAACAGATAGACGTACAGGTGGACGAACTCGCCCGCCATCATCCGCCGCCAGCCCAGCACCACGATGGTCAGGCCGATGCCGATGATGAACATCAGACCGCCCATGGTGGGGGTGCCCTGCTTGGTCATGTGCCAGGTGGGGCCGATCTCCTTGATGGACTGGCCGGCCTTCAGCCGCACCAGCGCCGGGATCAGCAGTTTGCCCGCGATGGCGGTGACGATAAAGCTGACCACTGCCGGCAGCACGATCTCCATGATTCCCATAATGCTTCGCTCCTTCCCGCCGGGGACGGGCCCCGGCGGCTCTCTTTGATCTGTTAATGCTTCAGGTAGTCCGCCACGATGACCCGCTCATCCATGGGATAGTGGACGTGGTTGATCTCCTGATAGTCCTCGTGACCCTTGCCGGCCAGAATGATAACGTCGCCGGGCCGGGCGTGATCCATGGCGTAGTGGATGGCCTCCACCCGGTCGGGGATGGCCACATAGGGGGTGTCGGTATCCCGCATGCCCGCCAGAATATCGTCGATGATGGCCTGCGGATCCTCGGTGCGGGGGTTGTCGCTGGTGACGATGACGAAGTCCGCCAGCCGGGCGGCGATACCGCCCATGACGGGGCGCTTCATCTTATCCCGGTCGCCGCCGCAGCCGAACAGCACCACGGTGCGGCCCTTGGCGAAGCCGTTCACCGATTCCAGCACGTTTTCCAGTGCGTCGGGCTTGTGGGAGTAGTCGTTGAGGATGGTGTAGTCCCTGCCGGGGGTGGGGATGATCTCCATGCGGCCCTTGACGCCGTGGTTCCGGGCCAGCGCGTCGGCACACTCCGTCAGCGGCACGCCCAGGTTCCAGCAGCAGGCCATGGCATCCAGCGTATTATATACCGTGAACTGGGCGGGAATACCTACCTGTACATGGGCCCATTCCGTATCCGCCTCGGCATCGAAGGACACGCTGCCGGGGTGGAGCTGCACGGACTTGGCCTTCAGATCCGCGTCGGCGTGGATGGCGTAGGAGAACAGCCGGGGGCACTTGGCGTTTTGCAGCAGCCGCCGGTGCCACGGGTCGTCGGCGTTGTAGATGCCCACGTCGCAGCGGTCGAAGAGGATGGCCTTGGCGTCGCAATATTCCTCCATGGTGTGGTGGAAGTCCAGGTGATCCTGACTGAGGTTGGTAAAGATGCCCACGGCGAAGCGGATGCCGTAGACCCGGTCCAGCACCAGCGCGTGGGAGGACACCTCCATGACCACATGGGTGCAGCCGGCGTCGGACATCTGCCGCAGCAGCTTTTGCAGCTCGAAGGACTCCGGCGTGGTGCGCTCCGTGTGGAGCACCTCACTGCCGATCATGTTCTGGATGGTGCCGATGAGCCCCACCCTGGCGCCGGCCTTCTGCTCCAGAATGCTCTTGATGAGGTAGGTGGAGGTGGTCTTGCCGCTGGTGCCGGTGACGCCGATCATGGTCAGCTCCCGGGAGGGGTGGTCGAACCAATTACAGCCGATGACCGCCAGCGCCCGGCGGGAGTCCTCCACCACCACATAGGGGATATCGGCCTCCGGCGCATGCTGGCAGACGACACAGGCCGCGCCTTTGTCGTGAGCCATGGGGATATATCTGTGACCGTCCGTCTCCGCGCCGGCGATGGCCACGAACAGGCTGCCCGGCTTGGCCTGGCGGGAGTCGTAGCAGACATCGGTGATGTCGGCGTTCAGGTCGGCATTGGTATCGAGAATGGTCAGATCCTTCAGAATTTCGCTGAGTTTCATACAAACGTCTCCTTTGCAGCAGATTTTCGCCTCTATTATAGCAGGCAGAATTTGCGCAGAAAAGGGAAATCTGTGCGGTTCTCTGGGAAAATCGTGGGGCGGTCAGTCCGTGACGGAGGTGTCGCCCAGCTGGACGGTGATGACTGTGCCGGCATCCACCTCCGTGCCCTCCTCAATGGACTGGGACAGCACACGGACGGAGGAGGATTCGCTGCCGGTGGTGCCGGAGAAGCGGATGAACAGCCCGGCGCCGGTGGCGGCGGTGTTGGCCTCGGAGGGCGTCTTGCCGATGAGGTGGGGCACCTTGCACTTGGCGGTGGACTTATCCGCGCCGGCGTACAGGATGACGGCGGACTTGCCGGGGATGATGGCGCCGCCGGCGGGAGTCTGGTCGGTGACGGTGGCGCCGTCGCCGCTGACCTTGCAGCTGAGGCCCCGCTCGGTGAGCTTGCTCTTGGCCTCCTCCACGGACATGCCGATGACGTTGGGCACGGTGGTGTCCATGCCCAGCAGCTCCTCGGCGGAGTAGCTGGGCTCCACGCCCAGATAGGGCAGCACCTCGGCCATGATGGAGCTGGCGGTGGGGGCCACCATGTTGCCGCCGGAGACGTAGGTGCCGGTGGAACGGCTGGGGGTATCCATGGTCAGGAGCATGATGACCTGCGGGTCGTCGGCAGGGGCGAAGCACAGGAAGGACACTACCACGTCGCCGGTCTGGCCCTTATCGGCCGTACCGGTCTTGCCGCCGATGCGGTAGCCGGCCACCTGACCGTTTTTGCCGGTGCCGCTGGCCACCACATACTCCAGACACTCCCGCACGGTGGCGGACGTCTCCTCGCTGATGACCTGACGGATGGGGGTGCTGTCGTGCTGGTAGGTGACGCTGCCGTTGGAGTCGGTGATGCGCTCCACCAGATAGGGGCTGCGGAGGTAGCCGCCGTTGATGCAGGCGGCCTGGGCCGTAATAAGGGCGATGGGGGTGACGTTGAAGTTCTGACCGAAGGCGTAGCAGGCCAGGTCCAGCTGGGTGAAGCTGGCGGGGTCGGCAAAGATGCCCACGGCCTCGCCGCCCAGGTCGATGCCGGTGTCGTCCATGAGGCCGAAGGCCTTCATGTAGTTGTAGAACGTGGTGTTGCCCAGCTTCAGACCGTAGGAGATGAAGGCGGGGTTGCAGGAATTCCCCACGGACTGCACCAGCGTCTGCAGGCCGTGGCCGGCCTTGTTGGAACAGTGGATGGTGTAGTTGGAGATGTTGACGAAGCCATTGCAGTTGACGGTGGTGTTCATGTCGATGACACCCTCCTCCAGCGCGGCGGCCAGCGTCAGGATCTTGAAGGTGGAGCCGGGCTCGTAGGTGTCGTTCAGCGCCTTGTTGCGCCACTGGAGCAGCTGCATGTCGGCCAGCGTGCCCTCGCCCCGCTCCATCCGTTCCTGCAGGGTCTTATCCTGCACGGCGGAGAAGTCGTTGAGGTCGTAGTTGGGGTAGGAGGCCATGGCCAGGATGCCGCCGGTCCTGACGTCCATGATGATGCCGGTGGCGCCGTTGGCGGCGGCGAACTTGTCGGCCATGGACTCAAGGCCCTTTTCCAGGTAATACTGGATGGTGGCGTCCAGCGTCAGCGTCAGGTCGCTGCCGTTCTGGGCGGCGAAATACTGCTCGTAGGCGTACATCATGTCGTTGCCGGCGTTGTCCTTGGCGGACACCACCAGGCCGCTCTGTCCCTCCAGCTCCTGCTCGTAGCGGGCCTCCAGCCCGTACAGGCCGGTGTTCTCGTCGCCCACGAAGCCGATGACGTGGGAGGCCAGGGAGCCATAGGGGTAGTAGCGCTTGGCGTCGGCCACCAGGTGGACGCCCACGATCTTGTTCTCGCTGATGTAGGTGCGGACGGCGTTGGCCGTCTCCTCCTCGGCGCGGAGCTTGATCACCTCGTACTGGGACTCGGTGTTGTCCATACGCTTGCGGATGGAGGAGGCGTCGCTGCCCAGGATCTCGGCAAGGCCGGCGGCCAGGGAGTCCTTCGTCCACGACACGGGGGAATCCTTGTCGTTGACGGCGCGGTCGATCTCCAGCGGGGAGAGGATGATGGTCTCGGCGCTGGCGGAGATGGCCATGATGTTGCCGGTGCGGTCGTAGATGGTGCCGCGGGAGGCGGTGACCACCGTGCGGCGGGTCTGCTGGTTCACGGCCTTGCTTTGCAGCTCCTCATGGCGGATGATCTGCAGGTCGAACAGCTGGAAGAACAGCAGTACGAACATGGCCACGCCCATAATGAGCATCAGCACGAAGGACCGGGTCTGGATGACCCGGTTGGCGCGGCGGATATTTTCGTCTTTACGTTTGGGATCTGACACGTTTTCTGCCTCCGAAAGCAAGGCCCGGCGCGGTTTTTCCGGAGCCGGGCGGGTTCTCGAATACCAAGCAAGGAGCAAGAAGTCGCCTTCTTACTCCTCACTGCCTCATGATATGGCCGCTGTCAGCGGAAATATTCCAGCACATAGTCCCAGCCCCGCTCCAGCTTATCCAGCAGGCCGCCCAGCGCGGCGCTGCCTTCGGCCTTGTAGAGCGTGACGCTGTCGTCGCCGGACAGGTCGATATACTGGATCTGGCCGCTGGTGGGCTTGGACATGCCGGCGGCCTCGGCCGCCGCCTTGACGGTGGCCAGGTCAAAGGTCTTTTCGTACTCCGTCAGCAGGGCGACGTGCTGCTCGTCCAGGGCTTCGATCTCCCGCTTGATGGAGGAGACGCTGCCGGACACGTCGGTGAGCGTTACATAGCCCAGCATCAGCACCACCACCAGGGCCAGCAGCACCACGGCTGTCTCTTATACACATCTCCGAGCCCACGAGACGTAGAGGAATCTCG
>URVR01000081.1 GCA_900551355.1 uncultured Eubacteriales bacterium
GAACAGGGACGGTGCTGGTGCCGTGGGGGGCGGTGGAGTGCCTGCTGGGAAATGTGCCCAAGGGCATCGCGCTGCTGGCGCTGTTCGCGGTGATCTCCGTGGTGCGCAGCGTGCTGGAGCCGAAGCTGGTGGCGGCCCAGGCGGGACTGCCGCCGCTGGCGTCGCTGGCGGCCATGTATGTGGGCTTCTGTGCCATGGGCGTGGCGGGAATGGTGCTCTCGCCCGTTCTGCTGCTGCTGGTCAAGCAGCTCCACGACGGGGGCTATATCCGGCTTTGGAGGTAGTTGCCACCGGGAAAAGAAGGTGCTATAATAGCGTCAAACCTACAAAAAGAGACAGGAGGCCCTGGGATGAGAGTTTTATTCAAGAACGGCACCGTGGTATCCGGCAAGGGCACACGGCGGGCGGACGTGCTGGTGGACGGCGAGAAGATCCAGCGGGTGGCCCGCGACATCCATGTGGACGACGCGCAGGTGGTGGACGCCGCCGGCATGCTGCTGATGCCCGGCTTTATCGACGCCCATACCCACTTTGACCTGGACGTGTGCAATACCACCACGGCGGACGATTTTGCCTCCGGCTCCCGGGCGGCGCTGCGGGGCGGCACCACCACCATCGTGGATTTCGCCTGCCCCAACAAGGGTGAGACGCTCCACGACGGTCTGCGGCTGTGGCACGAGAAGGCGGACGGCAAGTGCGCCTGCGACTACGGCTTCCACATGACCATCGACGACTGGAACGACACCATCGAAAGCGAGATCGACGACATGTACGCCGAGGGCATCTCCTCCTTCAAGATGTACATGACGTACCCGGCCATGATGATCGGCGACAAGCTGATGTACAAGGCCCTGAAGAAGCTGAAGGAGAAGGGCGGCATCTGCGGCGTACACTGCGAGAACGCCGGGGTCATCGACGCCCTCATCGAGGAGAAGAAGGCCGCCGGCGAGCAGGGCAGCGTGGGCTGCCACCCCCGGACGCGCCCTGATTTTCTGGAGGCGGAGGCCGTGGGACGGCTGCTGCACATCGCGGAGGCCGTGGACATCCCGGTGGTGATCGTACATACCACCAACGCGGCGGCGCTGCGGGAGATCGAGGCGGCCCGGCGCCGTGGGCAGAAGGTATATGTGGAGACGTGCCCCCAGTACCTCATCCTGGACGACAGCGTGTACGACAACGAGGACTGGCTCCAGGCGGCCAAGTACGTCTGCGCCCCGCCCATCCGCAAGGCGGCGGACCGCAGGGCGCTGTGGCAGGCCATCCGCCGGGGCGAGGTGCAGACCGTGTCCACCGACCATTGCAGCTTCACCACGGCGCAGAAGCTGGCGGGGAAGGACGATTTCACCGCCATTCCCGGCGGTCTGCCCGGCGTGGAGACCCGGGGCGAGCTGGTGTACACCTTCGGCGTGACCACCCGGAAGATCAGTCTGGCCGCCATGTGCCGCGTGCTGGCGGAGAATCCCGCCAGGCTGTACGGCATGTTCCCCCGCAAGGGCATCATTGCCGAGGGCGCGGATGCGGACATCGTGGTGTACGACCCGGCGGCGGATCACGTTATCCGCGCCGAGGACATGGTGGGCGCGGCGGACTACAACCCCTATGAAGGCGTGGTGACCAAGGGCTCCATCAAGCAGGTGTGGCTGCGAGGCAAGCTGGCCGTCAACGAGGGCCGCGTGCTGGCGGGGCCGGACGGCAAATATATCCGGCGCGGCAAGTGCTGCCTGTGAGCGGGAGGGTATAGACGATGCTGGACAAGACGCTGGGCTATATCCTCTGCTGCCAGTCGCCGGGACTGTTTCTGGCGGCGGCGGTGCTGGTCATCGCATATTTTGCCGGGCGGAAAAAGCACCGGTTCAAGGCGGTGCTGAAGCTGCTGCTGGCCATCGTGTGCGCGGTGGGCGGCATTGCCCTGTACTATCTGGGTATGTACGACGAATATTTCACCATCCGAGACTTCTACCAGATCCGGCCTGCCGGCTGGGTGGGCGTCGGTATCGCGGCGTTCTTCACGCTGCTGGCACTGGTGCGGGCGTTCTTCGCCGCTGCCGATGCCCGGCGGGAGGAGAAGGCCGCCAACCGGGCGGAGAACCAGCGGTTGGCGGCGGAGGCCGCTGCCGCCGAGGCCGCGGCGCGGGAGAGCGCCCGGCAGGAGCAGGCGGCGCCGCCGGCGGAGGCCGTTCCCGCCGCGGACGAGCCTGCCGCGGACGCACCGGCTGTGACGCCGGAGATGCCGCCACAGGAACCGGAGCCGGAACCGGCGGAGACACCGGAGGAGCCTGCACAGACAGAGGCATAAAAAGAGCGCTGTTCCCAACGGGAACAGCGCTCTTTTTATGTACTCAGTGGTTCCCGCAGCCGCCGGCGGGCCTGGGCATGGGATGGGCCTGCTTGCCGGTGATCTCATGAGGCACGATCTTCACGATCTTCGTGGCGGCGAAGCACCGATCCATGCAGGCGGCCAGACCGCCCATACCCTTGGGATCCAGCGCCTCCACCAGCAGGAGCAGGGCCTTGGTGCGCTCTCCGTCGTCGGTGACCACCTGCGCCTGCCCCCGTACCACGGCGGAGTCGTAGGCCGTCTCGAACTCGTTGGGGACGATGGACATGCGGGACACGGCGGTAAGGCACACGGGCGGCTCCTTTTCCAGCAGCTGCCACTTCTCGCCTGCGCCGGCGCAGTGGAAGTACAGCACTTTGTACGCCTCATCCACCACATGGTTGACGGGTACGCAGTAGGGCGTGCCGTCCTGCCCGGCCATGGACAGCGCGGCGTAGGGAGCGCTTTTCAGCACCTCCCAGGCGAAGGCCTCGTCCCGTTCGCGGTCTTTTCTGCGCATGGTGGTATCCTCCTTATTTCAAGTTCAGTATCCGCTTGTAATAGGGCCACAGGCCGGTCTTTTCCGGCCACAGGGGCGCCAGCTGGCACAGATCGGTGCCGGGGAAGTTGTTGCCCTCGATGATGGCGGGGCCGTCCGGCGTGATGGCCATGTCCCAGCCCACATGCCCCATGCCGGGGAACACCTGAGCCGCCTCCTTGGCCAGGGCGATGGCCTCCGGCACCATGGGCAGCTGATAGCCCACCAGCGGGATGCCGGTGTCCGGGTGCCTGTCATAGAGGTTGAAGTAGTCGTCGGTGGCGGGGGTGGTGATGCGCCCGGTGTCCACATCCACCCGGGCCAGGATGCCGCCCTGTCCGGAGTTGTCGCACACGCTGTCGCCGGTGCCCATCTTCACGATGATGTAGGCGATGGTCACGTTTCCCTTCACGTTGTCGGTAAGGATGCGCATGGTGTTGACGCTGCCGGGATGGAGCCGCGCCATGTCCGGGTGTTGGATGAGCTGGTGCTCCAGCACCACCATCTTCTTTTCCCGGACGTAGGCCAGCATGGCGGCGGGGGAGTCGAAATCTGCCACCCGCAGGCGTTCCACGCCCCGGCCGCTGTCGCCGTGGTTGATCTTGGCGAAGATGTATTCCTGCCCCGCCACGAAATCCGCCATCTGTTGGTCCGTGGCCGTCTCGCCGTTCAGCGTCTCCCGGTGCAGATAGGCCCGGAACGTCTCGTTGAACTTCAGCTTGTCGTCGAAATCGTCGTTGTAGGCGGGATCGTTCATCAGCTCAAAGACCTTCCGGTTGCGGACGCGGGTGAGATAGGTGTCCCGCTGCCGGCCGGTGAGGTCGTAGAAACCGTACATGACGTAGTCGTAGTACCCGGCGCCGTACCGCGCGGCGCACCACAGGATGTCGAAGAACGTGTGCACCCGGCTCTGGCCGCACTTGTCGCGGACCACGTCCAGCATGTGGGACAGCTTCTTCCAGCGGACGCCGGTGAGAACGCGGGCAATATACTTGATGTTGGGCATAAGAGACGCTCCTTTCAGTCAGCGGCGGAAAATACGGTGCAGCGGCGCGGTGACGAGGCCCCGCTCGTAGCGGTTCAGGCCGAACAGCCACATGCACGCGGCGTAGACCGCCACGAAGATCAGTCCCGGCGGGATCAGCTGCCAGTAGGTGGTGGGGTGTACCTTCACGGCCAGCAGCACCGCCGTCACGGTGGGCAGCAGCATGGCCGGCATCAGGTGGAAGATGTGCCGCCAGAAGGCGGGGATATTCAGACCGATGCGGCGGTAGTAGTACCAGTTCATCAGGATCACGTTGCCGATCAGCGTGGCGATGGCGGTGCCGATGGCGGCGCCCAGCCCCTCCCACTTGATGCACAGGGGGATGGAGATGGCCGCGTTGCCCAGCGCCACCCCCAGATAGACCAGCGAGCGGAACTTGTGCATGTTCTTGGCCCGCTGGATCTCGATGCCCACGGTCTGCACGTTGGTCCACAGGCAGGAGAAGAACAGCAGCAGCGTGGTCCAGTAGTCCACGGCGAACTTCTCGTCGCCGCCCCACAGCACCACGAAGGACTGTCCGATGGCCACAAAGCCCAGGAAGATCCCGGCCAGCAGGATGAACTGCAGGCGCCCCACCCGAGTGAACAGCGCGTCCAGTGTGCGCATGGGGGCGTTTTCCGCCACCAGCCGGTGCACCCGCGGCGTCATCACATTGGAGATGGCGTTGCCGAAGGCCAGATAGAACATATTGAGCTGGGCGGCGATGGTGTAGACCGTGACGGCGGTGGAGCCCTGGAACCACATGAGCAGCTGCCGGTCGATGGCCCAGTTGAAGTTGTCCACCACGATACCGATAAAGACGTACAGCGTGAAGCCCAGCATCTCCCGGAGCAGGCCGAAATCGTACCGCCGGAAGGAGAAGGGCATCCGCAGCCTGAAAAGGCAATAGCCGATGTTCAGGATGCCGCTGAGAACGGTGAAGATCAGGGACACCACCGTCAGCGCCACGGAGCGGTAGCCGATGATCAGCAGGGGGATCATAATGAGGGGATTGAGCACCTGCTTGCCCATAGCCACGATCTTCTGGAACAGATACTGCTCGTTGATGGTGACATGGGACTCAAAAACGCTGATGGGGAACGTCAGTGCGGCGTTCACCGTCATGATGCGCAGCAGCTTCTCCGCCAGCGCGATCTCCTCCGCCGTCAGCTTCTTGCCGAAAATGACGTCGCAGTAGGACAGGCCGAAGCCGATGGCCAGCACCGCCGCGCCCAGCACCAGATAGGTGATGAGGAACATACCGTTGAGCTTGGCACAGCCCTTTTTGTCCCCGGCGGCACGGAACCGGGAGTAGTAGCGGATATAGGCGCTGCCCAGCCCGAAGCTCAGCAGGTTCAGGTAGCTGATGATGGGCAGGACGGCCTGATAGACGCCGAACTCGCTGTCGCCCAGCCGGTTCAGCATGATGGGCGTGTAGACCAGCGAGATGATGGTGCTCAGCGCCATGGACACATAGGACAGCACGGCGCCTGCCCGTATCTGATTCACCTTCACCGCTCCACCTCCTTTTTCGCGCAATGACACTTCATTATAGCCTATACCGCCGTCGGTGTAAAGCGGGAAGCGGAAAAAGATGGTTTTCCTCCGGCGTCAGCCCTTCAGCGCCGCGGTGTACGACCGCATGACCGCCGCCGCATAGATCATGACCAGCACCTCCGTGATGGGCATGGCGAGCCAGAGGGCCTCCGCGCCGGCTAGCACCGCAGCGGTGGTGCGGCCCGGGTCGCCGTCGTTCCGCAGGAACGCCGCCAGCATCTGGTTGAACAGGAACAGCGGGAACACATATTTGATGGGCAGCATGTGCCGCTGCCGCGCTTTGTGCTGAAGATGACGCTGCCGCCAATGCCCATCAAAAGGCCAAGGCTGTAGATGATGTTCCATACCGGCGCCACCACCGCCAGCGCCGCCGTGCCCTCCGGCCCGTGGTACTGGCCCACCATGGCCGTGTCCACGATGGAGTACACCGATGTGATCATGGCGCTGCCGAAGGCCGCCGACAGGTATTTGAAGTACATGGGTCTGATGCTGCCGTTCAGTAAGTTCATAGTGCATGTCTCCTTTTCGTATGCAAAAAAGCCGGACAAGGAACAGACATCTCAGTCTGTCTCTTGTCCGGCTGTCGTTTCTCTGAACAACTCGCCCTCCGAGCGAACAAGGCGCACTATACCATACAGCGGAGGCAATGTCAAGCCGTATGCACGGCCGGCGGAAAAAGATGGTTTTCTTCCGGGAAAAACTCTGGTATAATAAAGGAAAAGCGGGGAGGGACGGACATGGCCAACAAAAAGCTGAAGCTGCTGTATCTGGCGCGGTATCTGCGGGAGCAGACCGACGAGCAGCACCCCAAGACCATGCAGGACATGATTGGCTATCTGGCGGGCTGCGGCATCAGCGCCGAGCGCAAAAGCCTTTACGACGATCTGGAGCTGCTGCGGGTGTACGGCATGGACGTGCAGGCGGTGAAGGGCAAGAGCTACGGCTACTTTCTGGGCGAGCGAGACTTCCAGCTGCCGGAGCTGAAGCTGCTCATCGACGTGGTGCAGGCCTCGCCGTTCCTGACCCAGAGCAAGAGCATGGCGCTCATCGGCAAGCTGGAGCAGCTGACCAGCCGGCCCAACGCCCGCCAGCTGCGGCGGCAGGTGTACGTCATGGACCGGGTCAGGACCCATAATGAAAAGCTGTACTACGCCATCGACGGGCTGAACACCGCCATCAACGACGGGAAAAAGGTGACGTTCCGCTACTTCGACTGGACGGCGGAGGGCGGCAAGGCCTACCGTCGGGACGGTGCGCTGTACGAGACGAACCCGGTGGCGCTGTGCGTGGACCGGCACTACTAT
Organism: uncultured Eubacteriales bacterium; assembly: GCA_900551355.1. GTDB lineage: Bacteria > Bacillota > Clostridia > Oscillospirales > Oscillospiraceae > Vescimonas. The sequence goes on from URVR01000081.1 coordinate 6,741, forward strand.
CTGGTGGCCTACGACCCGGCCATCAGCGACTACCGCCACTACCGGGTGGACCGGATGGAGAGCCTGACGGTGACGGACACCGATCGGGATCCACTGCCGGAGGGCTTCGACCTGGGACGGTATGTCCGCAGCATCTTTGATATGTATAACGGCAGGACGGAGACGGTGCAGCTCCGGTTCGACGGCGGGCTCATCAACGTGGTGATGGACCGCTTCGGCGGAGCCGGACACCTGCGGCCCGACGGGGCCGGCGGCATCGCCGTCACCGCGCCGGTGGAGGTGGGGCCCACGTTCTTCGGCTGGCTGTTCCAGCTGGGGACGCAGGCGGAGCTGGTGGGGCCGGAGGCTGTCCGCCGGGAGTTCCGGGACTACTGCGCCGCCGTGCTGGCAAAATATGGATGAGAAAAGTCCCGCAGGCATTGTCCTGCGGGACTTTTTCGCACGGTCACACCGTGGCGTCCAGCGGGATGCGCTGGCGGCCCACCTGCACCCAGTGGACGCGGACAGCCCCGGTGTCCTGCTCCGTGGCGCAGAAGCCCACACCGTTCATGGCGCCCTCCACGGGGACGCCGCCGCTGAACAGCGCCGCGAAACGGCGGATGTAGCCCAGCAGATCGCGGATGACGGTGGTGGGGAGATCCGGCTCCAGATAGTCAAAAAACTTATGCATGATGAATTCCTCCCTGAACGTATCGTGAATTTTTTCTGCTTCATGTTTTCTTTTGTGTCAGTGTAGTCGTTGAATGCAAAAGTGAAGGTCATATAAAGTATCACCTTGCGCACTCAACGTCC
>URVR01000082.1 GCA_900551355.1 uncultured Eubacteriales bacterium
CCAGAAGGGCCTGGCCCGCGCCTGACACACGCAGAAGGCCCTGCCCTCCGTAGGGAGGGCGGGGGCCTGTTCAAAAAGGAGCAATACAATGATCGAGAACCATGTCCACACCCATGTGGACGAAAACGGGAAGCCCCATACCCACACCCACCAGCATCCCCACGAGCAGACGAAGGCGGTGCTCAACCGCATCTCCCGGGCGCAGGGGCATCTGGAGGCGGTGCGGAGGATGGTCGAGCGCGGCGAGGACTGCGCCCAGGTGCTGGTGCAGCTCAGCGCCGTGATCTCCGCCCTGAACAGCACGGGGCGGGTGATCCTGAAGGATCACATCGCCCACTGCATCGTGGATGCGGTGGAGGCCGACGACATGGAGCCCATCGAAGCGCTGAACCAGGCCATCGACCGATTCATGCGATAAAGCTGACAAGGGATTTTCCTTGTCAATCGTAGGTAAATGCCTAAAATCCGGGGAGCGGCGCGTTGACAGACGGCTGCCGCGGGGCTATAATAACAGCAACAGGAGGGATGTCTATGATCTCAGCCATCGTGTACACATCCAACAGCGGCTACACCGCGGAGTATGCCCGGATGCTGGGGGAGCTGACCGGTCTGCCGGTCAACGATCTGCGTCAGGTGCATAACCCGCAGCCCCAGCGGGAGGTCATCTTCCTGGGCTGGCTCATGGCGGATAACGTCATGGGATATGCCAAGGCCAGCCGCTTCTACAAGGTGCGGGCCGTGTGTCAGGTAGGCATGGGGCCGGCCACAAGGACCGCGTCGGACAGGCTGCGGCAGAAGCTGAAGCTGGGGCCGGAGGTGCAGGTGTTCACCCTGCAGGGCGGTTTTGACATCCGGCGGCTCCACGGGCCTTATAAGTGGATCATGCAGGTGAAGTGCAGGGAGATCCGCAGGAACCTGGAGAGCAAGGAGAGCCTAACGCCCGCCCAGCAGCTGACCTACGACATGGCGGCAAAGGGCGCCAGCGCTGTAAAGCAAGAAAACTTGACAGAGATTGTGAATTGGTATAAAACAACGCTATAAGGAGGCTGCACATGAAGAAGATTTTGAACGCGATCGCCGGTGTGGCAAAAAGGGCGGCGGGCGTAGCCCTGTCGCTGGTAGGGAAAGGCGTATCCCTGGGCCTGTCCGCCGCAAAGAGCGGCGCTGCCGCTGTCGGACGGCTGTTTGCGAAATTGACGGGTAAGGCGGCCCGCTGCGTGGGCGGCAAGATGAAAAAGCTGCTGGCTCCGGCGCTGAAGGGCGTCATGATCGTGTCCGCCTCCGTTGCGGTGCTGTCCTGCGTGGGCTGGCTGGTAAGCCGGAGAGATTGACCGACCGCAAACCGTATACAACGGGGAGGTGCGCTGCGCATCTCCCCGAAACGCTGTGAAGCGATATCAACGCAAAGGAGTGTCCTGTATGGAAAGGAAAGAATTCAAGGCGGAGTCCAAACGGCTGCTGGATCTGATGATCAACTCCATCTACACCCACAAGGAGATCTTCCTGCGGGAGATCATCTCCAACGCCTCCGACGCCATCGACAAGCTGTGCTATCTCAGCCTCACCGACGATAAGGTGGGCGTTAGCCGGGACGAGTTTGCCATCAAGCTGGTGCTGGACAAGGAGAAGCGTCTGCTGACCGTCAGCGATAACGGCATCGGCATGGACCGGGAGGAGCTGGAGAACAATCTGGGCGTCATCGCCTCCTCCGGCAGTCTCAAGTTCCGGCAGGAGCTGGACGGCGACGCCGCCGCGGACACCGATATCATCGGCCAGTTCGGCGTGGGCTTTTATTCCGCCTTCATGGTGGCTGACGAGATCACCGTCATTACCCGGAAGTACGGGCAGGAGCAGGCGTGGAAGTGGCAGTCCGCCGGCGTGGACGGCTACACCATCGAGCCCTGCGAGAAGGAGTCGGTGGGCACCGACATCATCATGCACATCAAGGAGGACGGCGAGGAGAAGGACGAGTACAGCCAGTACCTGCGGGAGTATCCGCTGTACAAGCTGGTGAAGAAGTATTCGGACTATATCCGCTTCCCCATCCGCATGGAGATGCCCCATCCGGTGCTGAAGGAGGGCAGCACTGAGGAGAACCCGGAGTACGAGGAGAAGTTCGAGTGGGAGACTCTGAACAGCATGGTGCCCCTGTGGCAGCGGAAGAAGGGCGACGTCACCAAGGAGGAGTACGACGAGTTCTACCAGCAGCGGTTTTCCGATCCCAACCCGCCGCTGAGCGTCATCACCGTGTCCGCCGAGGGTGCCGTGACCTACAAGGCCATGCTGTTCATCCCGTCCAAGGCCAACGGCCGGTACTACACCGAGGACTACGAGAGCGGCCTGCAGCTGTACTCCGCCGGCGTGATGATCATGGACAAGTGCGCCGATCTGGTGCCGGAGTGCTTCAACTTCGTCCGGGGCGTAGTGGACTCCCCGGATCTGAACCTGAATATTTCCCGGGAATTGCTGCAGCATGACCGGCAGCTGAAGATCATCTGCACCAATCTGGAAAAGAAGATCAAGGCGGAGCTGGAGCGGCTGCTGCGGGACGAGCGGGAGAAGTACGAGCAGTTCTGGCAGAGCTTCGGCCGCCAGCTGAAAATGTGCGCCATGGACAACTACGGCGCCAAGAAGGAGACACTGCAGGATCTGCTGCTGTTCTACTCCTCCACGGAGAAGAAGCTGGTGACGCTGGCGGAGTACGTCAGCCGCATGCAGGAGGGGCAGAAGTTCATCTACTTCGCCTCCGGCGACACGGTGGAGGCCATCGACCACATGCCCCAGACGGAGCTGCTGAAGGAACACAGCATGGAGATCCTGTACTTCACCGACAAGGCGGATGAGTTCCTGTCCGACATCCTGCGGACGTATCAGGACAAGCCCTTCCGCTCCGCCATTGACGGCGATCTGGAGCTGGGAGACGAGCAGAAGCCGGACGAGACGGAGCACTACAAGGACGCTTTCGGCTTCATCAAGGAGACGCTGGGCGACCGCGTGGACACGGTGAAGGCGTCCACCAAGCTGAAGACCCACCCGGTGTGCCTGACCAGCGGCGAGGGAGTGACCTTCGAGATGGAGAAGTATTTCACGGCGGTGCAGCCGGAGCTGGGCCTGAAGGCCAAGCGCATCCTGGAGATCAATGTGGATCATCCGGCGTTTCTGGCCTTTGAGACGGCCCGCGTGGTGGACCCGGAGAAGGCAAAGAAGTACGCGGAGATCCTGTACAACCAGGCGCTGCTCATCGCGGGACTGCCCATCGAGAACCCCTCGGCCTACACCGATCTGCTGTGCTCCCTGTGGAAGTAAACGAACATCCTGAAAAAAGATGACCGCCTTTGCGGTCATCTTTTTCTTGCGAAAATCAACAAAAAATACGGTAAGGTTGTTGCGGCATTTGCAAAAAAGTGATAAAATATACCATATCGCGCACCAAGCAAAGACAGACCCCCAAAAATCAGGGAGCGTCCCTGTAAAAAGGAGTTTTGCCCATGAAAGACTTGAAGCACATGATCTTTTTCGAGGATCTGCTGCAGCAGTCCCACAACGCACTGGTGCAGCAGGCCATCGACGAGGGGCAGCTGGCGCTGGGATACAACTGCTACTACATCCCGGAGGTGCTGCTGAACCTGAAGGGGTGCTTTTCCTCCCGGCTGCGGGCGCCCAACAGCAGCACGGCGGAGATCGCGTCGTACTACATGACCAACCGGAACTGTCCCTATGTGCGCTGCATTCTGGAGCGGGCCATCGAGGGCGGCTTCAACTACCTGAACGCGCTGTTCGGGGCGGAGGGCTGCGCCGCCATGGAGCGGATGGAGGAGCATTTCGCCCTGCTGCACCCGGTGCAGAACGACCGGTTCTTCACCACCATCATCGACCCGCCCATGAAGGGTGACAGGACCAGTCTGGACTACTACAAGGCCCAGCTGCAGCTGAAGGTGCTGGACGCGCTCCACGAGCACTACGGCGTGGACGTGTCTGATCAGGCGCTGCGGGAGGCGGTGGAGCGCCACAATCGCCTCTGCCGGGTCATCACGGCTATCGGCGATTTCCGGAAGCTGGAAAACCCGCCCATCACCGGGTACGAGTATCATGTGATCGTGCTGGTGAGCCAGGTCTGTCCCCACGACCTGATCCTGCCGTATCTGGAGGATATGCTGGCGGAGCTGGAGACGCGGCGTCCGGAGCCGGTGTTCCCGTTCCGCGCCCGTGTGGCGCTGGCGGGCAGCGAGATCGACGACCCGGAGTTCACCAAGCTCATCGAGATGTGCGGCGCCATGGTGGTGGCGGACCGCTACTGCTTCGGCGGCTTCCCAGGCCGGGAGGAGATCGAAATACAGGAGGGCGAGACGGCCTTCGACGCCATCTGCCGCCACTATCTCCACTGGAACCAGTGTGTGCGGTTCATGGACGGCGGCAAGATCGACCAGCGCCATCAGGAGCTGCGGCGGCTGGTGCGGGAGTACCGCGCCGACGGCGTGATCTATGAGAGCATGAAGTTCTGCGAGTTCTGGAGCTACGAAAAGGTGCTGGCCAGTCACGTTTTGCAGCAGGAGATGGGCATTCCCTGCTGCACCATCGAGAAGGAGTACAATCTCGGCTCTGTAGGGCAGCTGCGCACCCGGTTCCAGGCCTTTGTGGAGAGCCTGGAGATCAAGAAGCTCGGCGCGGAGAAGGAGGGGAGACTGTGAAGCTGAAAGACTTTACAAACGCTGCTGTAGCAGCGATAGACAAAAAGCTGGAGCGGTTCGACCCCAAGTGGCAGGCGGCCAACGGCAAGGGCGGTCTCCGCAGCCGCTACGAGGATAAGACCGGCATCGCCCGCTATCGCGAATGGCGCGGTGTGAAGGACACATTTGTGGACTACACCGCGTGGCTCAACAATCTGCTGGCCATGGGAAAGATGGTGGCTTCCGCGCCCATCCCCATCCTGAAGGGCTTCTGGGAGTATCGCTGGATGGGCTCCTATCTGGGCACATTTGCATTCATCGACCGGCTGTTTGAGGGCTACCGGGACGAGGAACTGAAGATCGCCCACATGAACATGCACTGCATCGTCAACAGCCTGACCAAAAAGATCGCGCTGGTGCTGGCTAATGACCGGCGTCTGGGCGGCGGAAAGCTGTCGGACAGCATCGTGCCCATGGACGAGGTGATGCCGCCGCTGTTCATGACCGGCTTCAAAAACCTGATCCCCATTCCCATCCAGACGCTGCCTGAGTTCATCATCTGTGACATCGACCAGCATCTGGAGCCTCACTATATCGACGTGGCGGAGTCCTTCGGCCTGGCGGCGGATGTCTGCTCCCGCTGCTCGGCAGAGACGGGCGTGGCCATCGACGACGATTTTCCCATCGTAGGCAAGGCAGTGCTGACCACAAATATGCCCTGCAATGCCAGCGAGGCCACGTCCATGTTCCAGCGGCGGCGGTTCGGCCTGCCGGATTTCCCGGTGACCATGGCCATGATCCACAACGAGCCGGGCGCCCATCCCTATTCCACCCAGATGCTGAAGGACGCCATCGCCTTTATCGAGGAGCAGTACGGCGAGAAGTACGACTGGAACGCGCTGTTCGCCCGGGCGGAGCATATGAACGAGCAGAACCGCATCGAGCTGGAGAAGTGGGAGCTGTTCAAGACGCCGTACTCCGCGCTGTGCGGCATCGCCGAGAGCCTGTACCGGCTGTACGCATGGGCATCGGTGAACGGGCAGGAGGATCAGTTCACCTATAACGACCGCAAGGTGCTGAGGATCATGCTGGACGCCTACCAGCGGCGGCACCAGCCCTTCGGCGGCACCACGCGGCATCGGGCGTTCCTGTGGGGGCCGTCGGCGGTGTACTACACCGACTTCCCCACATGGGTGCAGAACTGCTGGGGCATCAACATCGTGCTGAACATGGACTCCACCATGGGTCACAACATGATCTCCACCACTGACCCGGAGCAGGCCATTCAGGATCTGGCGCTGTTCTCCGAAAAGGGCGTCATGCGGCACCACGCCGTGGGCGGCTGGGAGAACGTGAACGCCGTGTGGGAGTGGGCCAGCAAATTCAACTGCGACATGGTGATCTTCAACGACAACGTGGCCTGCAAGGGCATGAACGGCGTCCACGCGCTGATGGAGGAGCAGGCCCGTGACCTGGGCTTCCATTTCATCTTCCTGGAGCACGATCTGGAGGACTGCCGCACCATCTCCCGCCGGGATATGCGCAGCATCGTGAACAAGTACATGACGGTGGTGCTGAACGAAAAGCCGCTGGACGAGACGCTGGTGGACTTCGACGACAGTCTGGCGTGGTAAGGAGGGAAAAAACATATGAAATGCATCGGAAAGCTCCTGAAAACGCTGGTGCTGACGGCGCTGGCGCTGTTTGCCGGCACATTCATCATCTACATGTTCAATCTGGAGAACAAGCTGATCTATAAAGTGATCTATCCGTTTTTGCAGGATCACTACAACAGCCAGAAGCGGGATCGCCGCATCTGACAGACAAAAAAGATACCCGCCGGGCGGCGGGTATCTTTTTTGCTCGTCAGCAGAGTTACTCGGTGGTGTGGTGCTCCTTGCCGAAGTGCAGCTCACGCATGCCCTCCACCTCGTCGCAGATGGCCTTCAGGTTGCAGGAGCCGCAGTCGGTGGGCATGCCCTCCAGAATTTTCGTCAGGCTCATGGTGATGTCCTTGACAGTCTTGGCGTCCTTGGTCAGGGCGGCGTAGTCCGCGTCGGGCGCGGTGATAAACAGCATCTTCACCGCCAGAATGGAGGGATTCTTCTTATACTGGCGGATAAAGTCGCAGCCGATACGCCGGAAGCTGACGCCCTTTTGCAGCGCCTCCTTGCTGATGCGCACCTGTTCGCGGCTGCTCTCGGAGCTGGTGCGGATCATGTAGCCCTTGGGGAACACATGGTACTTGACGAAGTCCATGTCCTGGATGGCGCGGAACGCCTGCTCCGTGTCCTCCTCGTCGTCGGACTCGATGTCGCCCACACGCAGCAGCGCGATGCGGGCGTAGGCGCAGTCGCCCTTCAGCTCGTTCAGATCGGGGCCGTAGACCAGGATCTCGTCCTGGGGGACCAGAGCGGGGGAGGTGGTGACACAGGTGAAGTTGACGGCGGGCTTGTCGCCGCCGCCCAGCTCGAAGGCGGCATCACGCAGCATCACCAGCTCGAAGGCACCGGTGTCCTCCCATGCGTCGGCCGGGTCATAGGCAAAGCGCCGGGGCGCGGAGGAGCCGGCCAGCTCCTCCACGCCGCGGATGATGGTGTTGTAAAGCTCCATTAGAATTTGATATCCACTTTCTTGCGGTCGAAGATCTTGTTGACCTGAATGTAGGCCCATCCCAGCAGCTTCTGATCCAGATTCCAGAAATAGACCACGAACAGAGCGCCGACAATGGCGGTGAGAATGCTCAGGATCTTCAAGACGGCCTTGCAGAATTTACACATAATCGTGCCTCCTTGTCGTGTTCAGAGGTGTCAGGCGCGGGCCAGGCCCTTCTGA
>URVR01000083.1 GCA_900551355.1 uncultured Eubacteriales bacterium
ATCTACACTTATGCGATCGTCGGCAGCGTCAGATGTGTATAAGAGACAGGACTTCGTCCGTCTCGCCTGCGAGATCTCCGAGGAGTTCGACACCCCCGTGCTGTACCGCACCACCACCCGCGTCTGTCACAGCAAGGGCCTGGTGGAGTTCGGCGAGCGCGTGGAGCACACCGCCCCCGCCTACGCCCGCAACACCCGCAAGTACGTCTGCGCCCCTGCCAACGCCTACCTGAACCACCCCATCGTGGAAGAGCGTCTGGTGAAGCTGGCGGAGTACGGCTGCACCCGCGCGCTGGAGAACGGCCTGAACAAGCTGGAGCTGGGCGACGGCAAGGTGGGCGTCATCACCGCCTCCATCAGCTACCAGTACGCCAAGGAGGTGTTCCCCGAGGGCACGTCCTTCCTGAAGCTGGGCCTGACCTACCCCCTGCCCATGGATCTGATCCGCGACTTCGCCAAGAAGGTGGAGAAGCTGTACGTCATCGAGGAGCTGGATCCGTTCATGGAGGACGAGATCAAGGCCGCCGGCATCGACTGCATCGGCAAGGAGCTTACCGGCAAGCTGTACGAGCTGAACACCGAGCTGGTGCGTGAGCGCGTGCTGGGCATCAAGCCCAACTACAAGACCATCACCGACGTGCAGGTGGCCCGGCGTCCTCCCGCTCTGTGCCCCGGCTGCCCCCACCGCGGCTTCTTCTACACCCTGTCCAAGAACAAGAACTATGTGGTCACCGGCGATATCGGCTGCTACACCCTGGGCTTCGCGCCTCCCCTGAACTGCATGGACGTGTGCATCTGCATGGGCGGCGGCTTCTCCGCCGGCATGGGCATGGCCAAGTCCTTCCAGCGCGAGGGCGTCACCGACAAGGTAGTGTTCGGCGTCATGGGCGACTCCACGTTCTTCCACAGCGGCATGACCGGCGCCGCCGAGATCATCTACAACAACGGCCGCATGATCCCCTGCGTGCTGGATAACCGCATCACCGGCATGACCGGCCACCAGGACAACCCCGGCTCCGGCTTCACCCTGATGGGCGAGGAAGCCCCCATGATCAGCGTGGAGAAGGTGTTCGAGGCCTATGGCTTCGCCCCCATCTTCACCGTGGATCCCCAGGATCTGACGGCCATGAAGAAGACCGTGGACGCGGCCGTTGCCGCCCTCAACGAGGGCAAGCACCCCGCCATCGTCACCCGCCGTCCCTGCCTGCTGATCAAGCGCGTGAAGCACGACACCGGCATGTGCGTGGTGAACACCGACAAGTGCAAGAGCTGCAAGAGCTGCCTGAAGGTGGGCTGCCCCGCCATCTCCATGGAGAACGGCAAGGCGTTCATCGACCGCACCCAGTGCGTGGGCTGCACCGTCTGCGCCCAGGCCTGCCCGTTTGATGCCATCGAAAAGGAGGAGAAGTAACATGAACGACGTGAAGAGCTGCCTGTTGGTAGGTGTGGGCGGTCAGGGTGCCATCCTGATCTCCAAGATCATGTCCAACGGTTTTATGAAGGCCGGTTATGATGTCAAGCAGAGCGAGGTCCACGGCATGGCCCAGCGCGGCGGCAGCGTATCCACGCAGGTCCGCTGGGGCAAAAAGGTCTACGGCCCCGTGTTCGGCAAGGGCGAGGCCGACATCATGGTGGCGCTGGAGAAGATGGAAGCCGTCCGCTACGCGGAGTTTCTGAACCCCGACGGCGTGGCCGTCATCAATGACTACGCCATCAAGTCCACCACCATCGCCTCCGGTGCCGAGGCGTATCCCGAGGGCTGCATCGAGGCCATGGCCCGCAATTTCAAGACCATCGCCGTGCCCGCCAGCGACATCGCCATCCAGCTGGGCAACCCCAAGTGCATGAACGTGGTGCTGTTCGGCGCCATGTGCGACTCCCTGGGCTGCCCCGACATCGACTGGGAGCAGATCGTGGCCGAGACGGTGCCCGCCAAGGTCAGGGAGCTGAACCTGCAGGCGTTCCGCGCCGGCCGCGAGGCCGCCCGCAATGCCGCCAAGTAACATACGCATAAAAAGACCTCCCCGGCCTGTGGCCGGGGAGGTCTTTTTATTGCATTTTCTGTCTGCCCGCGCCGGTCAATCCCACCAGCTGGTGCGGATGTCCTCGCTGTCGGTGCTGTCGGTGGTGGTATTGCCGCCCGTGGTGTCTCCGCCGGTGGTATCCCCACCGCCGAACAGATCGTCCCAACCGCTGTCAAAGAAGCCGCTCCAGCCGTTGACCAGCATGAAGTCGTCCTCGGCCTCGATGTTCTCAAAGCCCTCCAGCCGCTGGCGCTCATAGTCCAGCTTGGAGCCGCTGGCCGTGGTGATATTGCCGTCCTCGTCCTCAAAGCTCACGGTGTAGATGGGGCTGGTGTGCATGGTGCAGTAGGCCGACGGCGCGTTGTCCGCCGCCACCAGCGCCGAATAGACCCGGCTGCCGCGGCAGTCCTCGGCGCAGCTGTCCGTCGCCAGCAAACCGCTGTCGGCGCAGACCTTCACGTAGGTCAGACCGGAGCAGCTGAAGAAGTCCTTGTCCGCCAGTCCCTGGTGAACGCGGCTCATCACCTTCTGCCACATGGAGGCGGCGGGGTTGCCGCTGGCCACGATCCGCTGGTTGTGGGCATAGCCCACCCACACGGCGCAGCTGTAATACGGGGTATAGCCCACGAAATACCGGTCCTGATCGTTGTTGGTGGTACCGGTCTTACCGGCCACATGCATCCCGCCGATCCGACCCTCGTAGCCGGTACCGGCGTTGACCACCTCCTGCAGGAGGCTGTTCATCAGCGCCGCGGTGGTGTCCTTCATGGCCACGGAGGACTTGGCCTCGTTCTCGATGATCACGTTGCCGTCGGGATCCTCCACCCGGATGAAGGTGCGGGGCACGGTGTACACGCCCTCGTTGGCAAAGGCGCCGAAGGCCGCCGCCATCTCCTCGGTGGTGACGCCCCGGTCAAGACCGCCCAGACCCATATTGCCCACCTGCTGGGAATCCTGGAACGTCAGGGTGGTAAAGCCCAGCCGGTTGGTCATGAAGTCGTAGGCCCTGCCGGTGCCGTACTCCTGCACCACCCGTACAGCGCAGGTATTGGTGGACCGCGCGATGGCCGTGTGCAGCGGCGTCAGACCCATGTAGCGCCCGTTGGCGTTCTTGGGATAGGCCATGTCGTTCAGCACCATCACCGGATAGTCGTCGATGGCGGTGGCGCCGTTGATGGTGCCGTCGTCCAGCGCCGGCGCGTATACGGAGATGGGCTTGATGGCCGAACCGCACTGCCGTGCGCTGGTGGCCCAGTTCCAGACGCGGGCGCCTTCCTTGACGCCGGCGCCGCCCACCATGGCCACCACATAGCCGGTGTAGGGATCCACGATGGTCATGCCCACCTGCAGCTGCTCCGTCTCCTGCTCACCGTAGCCGTTGGTATAGCTGGTGGTATACGGCAGGTTGGCCGTGTCGGAGCAGACCTCCTCGGCGATGGCCTGATAGTTGGGATTCTGTGTGGTGTAGATCTTATAGCCCTTGCCGTACACCATGTTGACGCCCTGCTCGAAGGCGGTGGTCACCTCGCCGGTCTGGGGATCGGTGATGTCGGTCAGGCCGTACTTCTCCACCAGCGCCGCGGCCACATCGTCAATGACCGCGTCGGTGAAATAGGACTGGCTGGACTTGCGGGGCTTGTTCTCCGCTTCGTCGGAGGGCAGCTGCTCGCCGGTATCGCCGGTGCTGCCGTCTCCGGTATCGCCGGTGCTGCCGTCTCCGGTATCGCCGGTGCTCCCCGTGCTGGCGTCATTCCCCTTGCTGGGATCGCTGCCCACATACTTGCCCGAAATGGTGTAGCCGTTGGCGAACACGATGTCCTCGGCCTTGGCCGCGTCGTACTCCTCCTGGCTGATCTTCTCCTGATCCAGCATGGCGCCCAGCACCAGCAGCTGGCGCTCCCGGTTGTTCTCCCGGCTCCAGCTGGCCTCTATGGGGTCGTACAGCGAGGGGTTGTTGGTGATGGCCACCAGACTGGCGCATTCCGCCAGCGACAGCTCCGACACGTCCTTGTCGAAATACGTCATAGCCGCCGTCACCACGCCGTAGCAGCTGTGCCCGAAGTACACCTCATTGAGATATGCCTCCAGGATCTCGTCCTTTTCGTAGCGCTTCTCCAGATCCAGCGCCCGGTAGATCTCCGTTACCTTGCGCTTGACGGTGCTCTGGTTGTCGCCGGTGACGTTCTTCACCAGCTGCTGGGTGATGGTGGAACCGCCCTGCACACTGCCGCCGAACAGGGTGCTGAGGATGGCGCGGGCGGTGCCGTGCCAGTCCACGCCCTTGTGGGTGTAGAACCGCTTGTCCTCGATGGCCACCACTGCGTTCTGCAGGTTCTTGGGGATCTGGTCCAGATTGGCCCAGATGCGGTTCTCCGCGTCCATGAACAGCGTCTGGTACATGACCCATTCGCCGCTCTCCGGCTCCTGATAGTACAGCTCCGTGGAGACCTTCGTCTCGAATTCGTCCAGATAGACCTCTACCTTCCCCCGCATGCTGCTGTTGACGTATGCGGAGAAAATACCTGCGAAGATGGCGCCGGTCAGCACGAACACCAGCAGCAGCGTGCCGATGATGCGTCCCGCCTTCTGCCAGCCGCTGCGGCGGCGCCGGGGCGTCCGCTCCTGCCGGTCATTGTCTATGTGTCTGGCGCTCTGCTGCGTCCGGTCGGAATGCTCCGGCGCCTGTCTGTGTCTGCGTCTTTCCATCACAGGGCACCTTCCTTTCTCTGTTACTTGGCGTGGTCAGGACTTTCGCGGGAAAATCCTATAAAAACCCACTATAAGGATTATTTTACCATGCCTGTCAACTCCTCAAAAACTGCTATTTCCGGAAAAATCATCTCTTTCCCGGTGCGAATCCACTCATTTTATCCGTTTCCGTCTCTTTTCAGTCCCGTACAGCCGGAAATATCGCATCAAAGGCGCTTGCTTTTTTCCGCGGAAACCGTTATAGTGATGATACCATGACGAAGGAGGTTTTCCCATGAGTGAGGATTTTGGCCCCAACTTCATCACGCTGACCGACGAGGACGGCAACGAGATCGAGCTGGAGTATGTGGACGCCATCGAGGTGAACGGCCAGACGTATATGGCGTTCTTCCCCACGGTGGAGGATGAGGCCGATGAGGCGAAGGCGGAGGATTTCGGTCTGGTGATCCTCAAGTCCATCACCGAAAACGGCGAAGAGCTGCTGAGCACGCTGGACAGCGACGAGGAGCTGGACAAGGTCTACGACCTGTTCATGGAGCAGCTCATGGACGACGAGGACGACGGCAACTGAGAAAAATTGGTCACGCCTCTTCCCCCGGTTCCGCCTTTATCCGACGGTCGGAACTGCTACACTATAAAAAGATAAGCGGACGCGGCTCCGCGTCCGCCCTCAGCGATGGGCAGCGGTCTTTTTTATCCTGACATTGGTTATAGGGGACGTCGGATCAACAGATGGTTTGCAGGCCTCCCGGCTGCCTTCCGCGGCTGGAAGTTGGAAGCAGTAAAGTCAGTTGGAGACGACCCACCTGCGAGTTGTGCAGGTTATAACGCGGCCGCTGCCCATCGCTGAGCGCCCCTCCGCCTCTGGCGGAGGGGCGCTTTTGCCTGTTTCCCCCCGTTTCTTTCCGGATTGTTCATAAATTACCGGCACTTGCCCCTTGCAGAACGTACCGCAATCCTGTATAATAATCAGGCATTTTATCACCAAGGGCGTATTATGCCCGTTTTTGAGAGGAATGAAGCAAATGAGCGCATCAAGAGAAAAGAAGACCCGTCAGGAACTGGCCAGCCAGGGTATCAAGGATCCCAAGGCCATCCGTGAGGCGGAGGAAAAAGCCAAGCAGCGCAAGGCCAACCGTCTGTACGGCGGCATCGCCGTGCTGTTCGTGGTGGTGGCCGTGGTGCTGCTGCTGGTGAACGCCGGCGTGTTCTACCGCGATCCCGACGCCGTCACCATCGGCGGTGAGAACTACTCCGCGGCCCAGGTGAACTACTACTATCAGGGCCTGTACAACAGCATCGCCAACGCCGGCTACTACGGCCTGGACACCAGCAAGCCCCTGGATCAGCAGAACCTGAACGACACCGCCAAGCTGCTGCTGCAGGTCACCGACGAGGGCGACATCACCTGGGATCAGTTCCTGCGTGACGAGGCTATCAGGCAGCTGTCCACCAACGCCATGGCCGCCAGGGAGGCCGAGGCCAACGGCCACGGCGCCGATGACGACATCAAGGCCGAGGTGCAGGACACCCTGGCCTCCATCAAGACCGCTGTCAAGTCCAACGGCCACTCCTTCAAGTCCTACCTGAAGGCCGTGTACGGCCAGGGCATGACGCCCTCCGTGTTCGAGGGCATGCTGACCATGGAGGAGGTCGCCACCCACTACAAGCAGGAATATCAGGACGAGCTGACCTACACCGCCGACCAGCTGGAGCAGCGGTATCAGGAGGATCCCTCCGACTTTGACATGGCCAACTACGAGTATATCTACTTCAAGGGCAGCGCCGCCTCCACCACCGATGCCGACGGCAACACCGTCCAGCCCACGGAGGAGGAGTCCGCCGCCGCCAAGACCGCTGCCGCCGAGGCCGCCGCTGCCGCGCTGGAGCGCTATCAGAACGGCGAGACGCTGCTGGCCATCTCCAAGGATTACGAGGATCTGGGCACCTACAGCAGTGTGGACGCCGGCTCCAACAACGGCTCCGCCATGAGCGCCTGGGTCTTTGACGCCGCCCGCACCGCCGGCGAGGGCGCCGTGGTCACCGACGATCCCAACAGCTATGTGGTGGTGTTCCACTCCTGCGGCCGCCAGGAGTATAACTCCGTGGACGTGCGCCACATCCTGTTCCGCGTGGATACCACCTCTCTGGACACCAGCTCCGAGACGTATGACGCCGATCTGCAGGCTCTGAAGGACGCCGCGAAGGCCAAGGCCGACGACGCGCTGGCTCAGTGGCAGGCCAACGGCGCCACCGAGGATGCCTTTGCCGCGCTGGCCAATGAGCTCAGCGATGACAGCGGCTCCAACACCAACGGCGGCCTGTACACCAAGATCCTCAAGGGCCAGATGGTCACCGAGTTCAACGACTGGTGCTTCGACGCCGCCCGCAAGGCCGGCGACACCGGCATCGTTTACAACGAGGGCAGCTACACCGGCTACCACGTCATGTACTTCGTGGGCGAGGACATCCCCGCCTGGCAGGTCTCCGTGGAGAACGCGCTGATCAGCAGCGACTACGCCGCCTGGCTGGAGTCCCTTGTGACCTCTGCCGACGCCCAGCTGCTGGACGGCATGAGCAGCGTGGGCTGATCCCATGAACGAAGCGTTCCTGCGCACGCAGATGCTGCTGGGCGCTGACGCGCTGGATACCCTCTGTCTCTTATACACATCTGACGCTGCCGACGATCGCATAAGTGTAGATCT
>URVR01000084.1 GCA_900551355.1 uncultured Eubacteriales bacterium
CGAGATTCCTCTACGTCTCGTGGGCTCGGAGATGTGTATAAGAGACAGGTCATAGGGGTCTCCCCTTCCCTGAATTTGATTTGATGATCCTATATTATACTGCACCGTCCGCGTTTCTTCAATCCGTTTTCCATTTTCCGGCGGAAGTTTTCTGCGGATGCGCCTGTTCCCTCCGGTTTTGGACAGCCTGCACAAAAGCGGGCGGCACGATCTTACCACAATCGGCAAAATTACTTCTTTACATTATCGCGCTAAAGTGGTAGTATGTTAGCGTAATGAATGAGCGATACGGAACAGACCGGATCGCGGAAAACAAAACCGGGCGAAAGCCCCTGACACCAAAATGGAGGACAATACAATGAAAAAGCTGATGGCAATGCTGCTGGCACTGGTCATGGTGATGAGCCTGGCGGCCTGCGGCGAACAGAAAACAAACGACAACCAGGGCGACACCGCTTCCGATGACGCCAACACCCCCGCTGAGATCACCTACGCCGTGGAGGCCGGCTCCGCCGGTGAGGAAGTGGCCCAGGCCAACGGCTTCAAGACCGTGTCTGTCGGCTCCCAGGCCAACGCACTGATGGAAGTGGACGCCGGCACCGCCGATGCCGCCATCATCGACCTGCTGATGGCCGGCGCCATGGTGGGCGAAGGCACCAGCTATCCCGACCTGAAGGTCACCGATCAGAAGCTGAACTCCGAGCTGTACGGCGTCGGCTGCCGCAAGGGCAGCGACCTGACCTCCTTCATCAACAGCGTCATGTCCGCGGCGTATGCCGACGGCACCATGGTGGAGCTGGCCAAGACCTACGGCGTGCAGGAGTCCCTGCTGGAGCAGCCCGCCTGTGAGTACACCGCCGCCGCGTCCGACAGCGATGTGCAGTACATCCAGGACAAGGGCAAGCTGATCGTGGGCATCACCGAGTTCGCACCCATGGATTATCAGGATGCCAACGGCGAGTGGATCGGCTTTGACGCCGATATGGCCAAGCTGGTGGCCGAGAAGCTGGGCGTGGAAGTAGAGTTCCAGATCATCAACTGGGACATGAAGGTGGAAGAGCTGGACGGCAAGCAGATCGACTGCGTGTGGAACGGCATGACCCTGACCGACGGCGTGCAGGCTGCCATGGAGTGCAGCAACGCCTACTGCGAGAACGCACAGGTGGTCATCACCAAGTAAGTTGCCAGACGGCAGAAAATATGCTATCATAGTCTCCCACGGCAGAGGGCGTCACACGTCCTCTGCCTTTGGGCGGCTTATCCCCTCCCCGCGCAAGTAACCACGAAGGAGCTTTTTTCATGTTTTGGACTGTCACCCTCTCCCTGCTGGCGGGCATGGGACAGCTGCTGAAGCTGTTCTTCCTGACGCTGCTGTTTTCCCTGCCGCTGGGACTTCTCATCGCCTTCGCCCTGCGCAGCCGGTGCAAGCCGGTAAGCTGGCTTTTCAATGTGATCGTGTGGATCATCCGCGGTACGCCCCTGATGCTCCAGCTCATCATCATCTTCTACGGGCCCGGCAAGTGGTTCGATTTCAACCTGTGGGGCCACTTTTCCGACGGGCGTATGGCGGCCTGCGTCATCGCCTTCGTCATCAACTACGCCTGTTACTTCGCCGTGATCTATAAGGGCGGCATCGAGAGCGTACCCATCGGCCAGCAGGAGGCCGGACAGGTGCTGGGCATGACCAAGAGCCAGATCTTCTTCAAGGTCACGCTGCTGCAGATGGTCAAGCGCATCGTGCCCCCCATGTCCAACGAGGTCATCACGCTGGTGAAGGACACCTCTCTGGCCAAGACCATCTCCATCATGGAGCTGATCATGACCGGCGAGTCCTACATGAAGTCCGCCGGCATCGTGTGGCCCCTGTTCTACACGGCGGTGTTCTATCTGGCCTTTGTGGGCATCCTGACGCTGCTGTTCAACTACATCGAGCGCAAGCTCAGCTATTTCCGCTAAGGAGGTGCCGCACATGGCGATTCTGGACGTACAACACATCGAGAAGCACTTCGGCGACACCCCGGTGCTGAAGGACATCAGCTTTTCTCTGGAGGAGGGTCAGGCCCTGAGCATCATCGGTTCCTCCGGCAGCGGCAAGACCACGCTGCTGCGGTGCCTGAACTTTCTGGAGACGCCGGACAGGGGCGTGATCTCTGTCCGGGGCGAAAAGCTGTTCGACGCAGCGGAGCATGCCTCCCGCTCTGAGAGCGACATCCGCAAGAAGCGGCTGCACTTCGGCCTGGTGTTCCAGAGCTTCAACCTGTTCCCCCAGTACACGGCGCTGCAGAATGTGACACTGGCCCGGGAGCTGATGGCCAAGTCGGAAAAGACCGGCGAGAGCCACGACGCCATCGTGGCCGAGGGCAAACGTCTGCTGGAGGATATCGGTCTGGGCCAGCGGATGGACAACTACCCCCACCAGCTGTCCGGCGGACAGCAGCAGCGGGTAGCCATCGCCCGGGCGCTGGCCATGAAGCCGGACATTCTGTGCTTCGACGAGCCTACCAGCGCGCTGGACCCGGAGCTGACCGGCGAGGTGCTCCGCGTCATCCGTGACCTTGCCGACCAGCACACCACCATGGTCATCGTCACCCACGAGATGGCCTTCGCCCGGGATGTGGCCGATCAGGTGATCTTCATGGACGGCGGCGTCATCGTGGAGCAAGGTCCCGCCAAAGAGGTCATCGACCACCCGCAGCAGGAGCGCACCCGCCAGTTCCTGGCGCGGTACAGCGAGGTGTAAAATTCAAGAGACAAAAAGCCCTCCGTGCAGCGGCACGGAGGGCTTTTTCTGGTGCGAGCAGGCCTATAAGCCGGGTTCTGTTTTGACAGTCATCTATCTGGGCGTACCGTTGCCGGCACGCTCAAGCCACCCCGGGAGCAGCCGGGCCAGCCTATACGCTCCCATACCGGTGTTGCTCCGAATAGAGTTTACAGCGACGGTCACTTTCACGCGCCGTCGGGTGAGCTCTTACCTCGCCTTTCCACCCTTACCCTATAGCAGCGGAAACTGTGTTTCCGCTGCTATAGGGCGGTATATCTCTGTTGCACTTTTCCTGAAGTCGCCTTCGGCGGGCGTTACCCGTTATTCTTGCCCTGTGGAGCCCGGACTTTCCTCATGAACAGGCTTTCGCCTTGTCCCCGCGACTGTCCAGCCTGCTCGCACCCGTTATTCTACCCCACAGGCACCGGGAAAGTCAATGCACAATTCAGCGGACGCGGGGGATCAGCAGCATTTTGTCTGGCAGCTCCTCCCCCTCCAGCTGGTTGACGGTGCGCAGCAGCGTCTCGTCAGTGCGGTACTGCTTCGCCACGTCCCACAGCGTCTCGCCCGGCAGCAGGCGGCGCAGCACCAGCGACGGCATACGCTCCTGCTCCGCCGGCTCCAGCAGCTCCCCGCCGCTGACGGCGGCGAACGGCTCCGGCTGGATATCCTCCGCCAGGAAGGTCACCACCTGCCGCACGTCGCAGCCGCCGGTGCCCATCTGCACCTCCGGCGCGCCGGACAGGCCGCAGGACACGCCCTGCACCGGCTCCTTTACCGGCAGCACCACCTCCGCCGTGCGCTCGGTGACGGACGGCGTATCCGACTCGTCCAGATACAGAAGCCGTGTCCGAACGGTGGTGCGCAGGGCGGACTGCCCTTCCTCCGAAGTGACGGACGCGGCGGCGCAGTCGGCGTCCGTGATGAAGAAGAACGGCTTGTTCCCGCCGAAGTCCAGGTGCTCCACCGTCTCCTCCCGCAGGGCACGGTCGGGCCGCGCGGAGGGGACCGTCACCGTCTCCTGCTCCAGCCGCACCGGCTGGCGGATGCTGTACAGATCCTCCACGCAGGTACAGCGGGCCGTGCGGTAGGCGCACAGCAGCAGCCGCAGCTCCACGGAGACGGAGAAGCCGCCGCCGGTGTCGGAGCGCAGCACCCGCACCTCTCCGCCGGTGAGGCAGAGACGGGCGGTGTATTCGCCGTCCTCCGGCAGGCCGGTGCCGTCCAGTATCTGGGACAGCGGCAGCTCTCCGTCGTATGTATGCAGCTGCTGGTCCTGCCCGCGGTACAGGGCGGACAGTGTGACCTCACCCTTGACCACCAGCTTGCTGCCCACCGTCCGGCAGCTGGTGAGCCGGGGATACAGCCGGTACAGCAGCAACTCCTCCGGCACAGGCGAGGCCTGCACCTCCTGGGTCATGCTGATGTCCCGCTCCGCAGCGGCGTCCAGCAGGCTGACGGTGTGCTCCCGGCAGCGGGTACGCAGGGCGCTGTTTTCCTCCACGCCGCTGCAGAAACGGTGCGGCACCCGGGTGAAGCCCGTCATGGTCACCTCCGGCAGGACGCGGACATACAGCTTCCGGGCCGTGACGGCCTGGGCCTCCACCAGCAGCAGGCGGCCTGTGGCCCAGATGAGCTGCGACGACGCCAGCTGCCGGTCCTCCGCCGTGCAGGCGAAGGGCACCGACACCGCCAGGCTCCGCAGCCCTGCGCTCTCCTCCGAGGTGTACAGCACCGTGACGCGCACCGTGCCGGAGACGGTGACGCGCTCCTCCGACGCGGTTTTTTCCCGGATGTACAGCTGTCCGCAGGCGCTGACGATCCGCGTCATATCGGGGCAGTATTCCGCGATGGCGGTCTCCATCGTCTCCTCATGGCTGACCGCCGCGTGACCTGTCTTTTCCCAGCAGGTCAGGTCTGTGAACTGTAAGCCTAATTCCATGCTCTTGCCCTCTCATTTCTCCGTTGTACTGCCATGGTATGAGAGGACGGCCCCCGTTATTCCCGGATCCCGAAAATGCTGCGCAGCAGGCCGCGCAGGATGCGCGGCGACTTCCAGACGACGATCTTCATGGCGCTACCTCCTATTTTTCAGACAGGCGATCCCGCAGGCGATGAGCAGAAATGCCACCAGAAACATCAGGCAGCCCACGGGAAAAACGGCTGCGATCAGGATGCCCAGCCCCAACGCCAGCGCGCAGATGCCGATGAAAAATCCGCCGCAGTTCCACCCTCTCATGCCGGAACACCTCCTTTGTTCCAGTATATGGGCGCGGAAAAAGCGGGGTGCAGACGCACCCCGCTTTCGTAAAACGGTTTTTACTTCTTTTCCCAGGCCCGCAGATCCTTCAGCTCCTCGTACAGCCGGACATAGCTGCGGTGGCGGCTGGGGTGGATATCCCCGTCCTTCACCGCCTGCAGGACACGGCAGCCCTTCTCCCTGGTATGGCTGCACCCCACGAAGCGGCACTGCCCCAGATAGGGCGCGAACTCCGGGAACGTCTCCGGCAGGTGCTCCTTCAGCTCCAGATTCATCTCCTGCGTGTCGAAGGAGGAAAAGCCCGGCGTGTCGATGACCCATGTCTCGCCGCCCAGCGGGAACATCTCCACATGGCGGGTGGTGTGGCGGCCGCGGCCCAGCGCCTTGCTGACCTCCCCCACCGGCAGCGTCAGCTGCGGCGAGAGGGCGTTGAGGATGCTGGACTTGCCGACGCCGGAATTACCTGTAAAGGCGTTCAGCTTGCCATCTATTGCGGCGCGCAGTGTGTCCAGTCCCTCCCCTGTTGCGGCGCTGACGCGCAGCACCTGTATGGCGGAGCGGGCGTAGATGCCGTACAGCTCGTCCGCCGGGTCAAGGTCGCACTTGTTCAGGCACAGCAGTACCTGGCAGCCCTTCAGCGCTGCGATGGCGGCGATGCGGTCGATGAGGTACGGCTCCGTCACCGGGATGGCGGCGCTGGCAATGATGACCAGCTGGTCGATGTTGGCGGCGGAGGGGCGGAGGAATACGTTCTTCCGCGGCTCCACGGCCTCTACAAAGCCCTCGCCGCCGCCCAGCTCCCGTACCTGCACCCAGTCGCCCACCAGCGGGCTGAGTCCCTCGCGCCGGAACCTGCCCCGGGCGCGGCACTGCAGCACCTGATCGCCGGTGTTCACATAGTAGAAGCCGCTGAGGGCCTTCTCAATGCGCCCCCGGCTCAAAAGCTGATCTCCTGCGTGGGCGAAGACGCCACCGAATTGTCGTTGATGCAGGTGAAGTAGGCGCGGACCAGAGAGCTTCCGCCCACCTGACCGGTGAAGGTATAGCTGACGGACTGGAGGTTGGAGCTGATGTACTGGCTGTCGATGATCTCGCCGTCCTGCTCGTACTCCACCTTGATCATGCCCTCCATGTTTTCCGGCAGGGTAAATTCTACCGCCCGGGTGCGGGTCATGATGTCCTCCTCGCCGCTGCCGCTGACGGTAAAGACGATCTGTGTGCCGCCGTCCACCACCTGATCCGCTTCGATGCTCTGCTCGGTGACGCGGCCCGTCTCCACGGCGCTGAACGGGTCAAACAGCGGCTGGCCTACGGTAAGGCCCATATCCTGGGCGTTCTTGATGGCCATGGCAATGTCCTGCCCGATGAAGGTGGGCACCGTCACGGTCTTGGGGCCGGTGCTGACGTACAGCGTGACCTTCTGTCCCTGCTTCAGCGGCTCGCCGGCGGCGGGGATGGTGGAGATCACCATGTCCTTGGCATAACTGTCGGAGTTCTGGCTCAGGAAGTCGAACTGGAGATCCAGATTCAGCTCCTGCAGCTCGATGCGGGCCTGGCGGTACTCCTTGCCGGTGACGTCGGGAATGTCCACCTTGACCTCCTCGGCGGCCACATAGACCTCAATGACGAAATTGCTCTTGCGGCTGCGGCCCGCCTCCGGCGACTGCTGGATGATCTGGCCCGGCTCGTAGGTGTCGGATCGCTGGGTGCCCTTGACCACGATCTCGAAAATATCCTTGACGCCGTCTGTGAGCTGGGCTTCCTCCACGGTCATACCCCGCACCTCAGGCACCTCATAGCTCTTGTTGTTGCCGGCAGGGCCGAAATCACCCAAAATCAGCTTGAACAGCAGGAACACCAGCACCAGTGCCGCCGCGAAGATGCCCGCCATAATGGCGATGGACTTCTTGTCCCGGAAGCGGAATTCCTCCTCCGGCTCGCTGCGGCGCTACTGATCGGCCCGCTTTTTCATGGCGGTGGTCACCTGCGCCGTGGGCAGCGGCATGGTCGGCTCGCTGTCCGGCTGTACCTCCGCCAGCTCCTTGCGGATATAGTCCATATCCACGGTGGGATCCTTGCGGAACTTCTCCAGATCCTCCAGCATGGCGTCCGCCGTGGGATAGCGCTTGTCCGGGTCGCTGTTCATGGCCTTCATGCAGATCAGCTCCAGCGGCTCGGGGATGCTGGGATCGATGTCCCGGGGCGCCAGCGGCACGGAGCTGAGGTGCTGGATGGCCACGGACACGGCGGAGTCGCCTTCGAAGGGCAGACGTCCCGTCAGCATCTCGTACAGCACTACGCCGGCGGAATAGATGTCCTGTCTCTTATACACATCTGACGCTGCCGACGATCGCATAAGTGTAGA
>URVR01000085.1 GCA_900551355.1 uncultured Eubacteriales bacterium
GAGGACATGACGGCCGCCTGACTGCGCAGGGAGTCCTTCTTGGAGGAGACCAGCAGGTCCTGGGCGGCCAGCAGGGGGTAGGTGTTCAGCAGCACCAGCACCAGGGCCAGGTACAGGCAGGTCATCCCGCGGGGGCTGACCTGGGCGGAGCGCAGCAGCTCCTTCATCTCCTGCTTCAGCTGCTTTCGGTCGATCAGTTGTGCCATCATAATATGTCTTGGCCTCCAGATAATTTGAAAATGGGGCGGCCGGAGCCGGACCCGTATCACCAAGCATATCATGTTTCTTCTGAAATAACAAGAGACGGCGTAAAAATGGGAGGGAATGACCGAACTGGATAAAACGTGTGAAAAGTTGCAAAGATTCTGTATAAAGAAGCATATTTTTTTCAAAAGTTGTCGTTCACAGTCTGGACATTTTTCAAAAATAGGTGTAGAATGAGGCGCAGTATGTGATAGTGTCGCCTGCCTGGAGACCCCCTCTCTTGGGAAGGGGAGGGGCCGTGCCCTCCTGCCCGGGCCGACTATCAAGGAGTAAAAATGAGGTGAAGACAATGGCACAAGCTTTCTTTGGCGGCGTTCATCCCAATGACATGAAGGCCGCGACCAATGAAAAGGCCATCGAACAGCTGGCAGCCCCGGCTGAGGTGGTCATTCCCATGTCTATGCACATCGGTGCGCCTTGCAAGCCTATCGTTGCGGTGGGCGACAAGGTAAAAATTGGACAGAGGATCGGCGAACCCGGCGGATTCGTTTCCGCACCCATCCACGCCAGCATCTCCGGCACGGTGAAGGCCGTGGAGCCGCGGCCCTTCTCCATGGGCGGCAAGATGATGTCCGTGGTCATCGAGAACGACTTCCAGAACGAAGTGTCCGAGGAAGTCAAGCCTGTGGCGGACCCCGACAGCCTGACGCCTGAGCAGCTGGTGGAGATCGTCAAGAACGCCGGCATCGTCGGCCAGGGCGGCGCAACGTTCCCCACCCATGTGAAGATCAGCTCCGGTCTGGGTAAGGTGGACTACGTGATCATCAACGCCGCAGAGTGCGAGCCGTACATCACCGGCGACCACCGCACCTGTCTGGAGCGTCCGGAGCAGGTCATCAAGGGTGCGACCCTGCTGGCCAAGTGCTTCGGCGTGGACAAGGTGTACATCGGCATCGAGGCCAACAAGCAGAACGCGGCCGACGTGCTGAACAAGACCATCGCGGAGCTGAATGCCCCCGTGGTGGTGGAGGTCCTGCACACCCGCTATCCCCAGGGCGCTGAAAAGCAGCTGGTCCAGGCCGTGTCCGGCCGTCAGGTCCCCAGCGGCAAGCTGCCCGCCGATGCAGGCTGCTGCATCTTCAACCTGAACACCACCTGCGCCATCTATCGCGCGGTGTACACCGGCATGCCCGTGGTGAACAAGATCGTCACCGTGTCCGGCTCCGGCGTCATCGAGCCCAAGAACATCGAGTGTCCCATCGGCACCCCCATCACCAAGCTGTTCGACGCCTGCGGCGGCCTGAAGGATGAGACGTACAAGCTCATCATGGGCGGCCCGATGATGGGTCTGGCCCAGTACGACGTGGACGTCACCGTGGGTAAGGGCACCGGCGCCATGCTGGCCTTCGCCGACAAGGAGGAGCAGTACGTCGAGGATCCCCAGTGCATCCGCTGCGGCAAGTGCGTGGGCGTGTGCCCCATCCGTCTGGAGCCCGTGTTCATGTACAAGTACCTGATGAAGGGCGACGTGGACACCTGGCAGAACGTGCTGCACGGCATGGACTGCATCGAGTGCGGCGCCTGCACCTATACCTGTCCCGCCCGCCTGCCCCTGACCCACGCGTTCCGTCTGGGCAAGCAGGAGGTCAACAACGCAAGAATGGCCGCCAAGGCCAAGGCGGAGGCTGAGGCAAAGGCCGCTGCCGAAAAGAAGGAGGCGTAAACCATGACTGATTACAAGAATCTGAAGCTGATCGCGTCCTCCTCCCCCCACATCCGCTCCAACGAGGATACCCGCTCCATCATGCTGGACGTGATCATCGCGCTGCTGCCGGCCCTGGCCTGGAGCGTTTACTGCTTCGGCTGGAAGGCACTGATGCTGACCGCCGTGTCCGTGGTGTCCTGCGTGTTCTGGGAGTGGGCCTACCGCAAGCTCATGAAGAAGTCCAGCATGATCGGCGACCTGTCCGCAGTGGTCACCGGTATCCTGCTGAGCTTCGTGTGCCCCGTTGATCTGCCCTGGTGGGCCATCATCATCGGCGCATTCTTCTCCATCGTTGTGGTCAAGCAGCTCTACGGCGGCATCGGCTGCAACTTCCTGAACCCCGCGCTGGCGGGCCGTGCGTTCCTGCTGGCCAGCTATGCCACCGCCATGACCACCTGGGCGATCCCCCAGATCCGTCCTGACGTCACCTCCGCCGCCACCCCCCTGCAGATCATGAAGGAGGGCACCGTGGAGGCGTTCACCACCCTGACCAGCAACTACTCCGTCAGCGATATGTTCCTGGGCAAGATCGGCGGCTCCCTGGGTGAGGTCTCCTCCCTGTGCCTGCTGGTGGGCGGCGTGTTCCTGCTGATCCGCAAGGTCATCTCCTGGCACACCCCCGTGGCGTACATCGGCACCGTGGCCATCCTGACCCTGATCGCGGCGCCTGCCGGCATCAGCGGCGTGGACTACATGCTGTACAACGTGTTCGGCGGCGGCCTGATGCTGGGCGCCATCTTCATGGCTACCGACTATGCCACCTCCCCCGTCACCAAGCCCGGCCAGCTGATCTTCGGCGTGGGCTGCGGTCTGCTGACCTGCTTCATCCGCCGCTTCGGCTCCTATCCCGAGGGCGTTTGCTATTCCATCCTGATCATGAACTGCACCACCTGGCTGCTGGATAAGTATGTCCGGCCCACCATCTACGGTGCTGCGAAGAAAGAAAAGAAGGAGGCGGCTAAGTAATGAAGATCTCCGGTAAGTTTATTCTCAAGGTCGCCGGTACCCTGACCGTTATTTCTCTGGTCGTTGCCGCCCTGCTGGGTCTGGTCAACAATGTCACGGCCGACAAGATCGCGGCCATCGACGCCGAGAACACCCGCATCGCCATGAGCGCCGTTGTCCCCGAGGGCAGCGAGTTCACCGACAAGCTGGACATCACCGATGCCGTGGCCGAGGCTGCTTCCGCCCAGGGCGGTAAGATCTCCGAGCTGTACGGCGTCACCAACGGCGGCGCGGAGGCCGGCTATGTCATGAAGATCTCCGCCTCCGGCTCCCAGGGCACCATCGTGATGATGGTGGGCGTGGACGCCAACAAGGCCATCACCGGCATCTCTGTGGTCAGCCACTCCGAGACCTCCGGCATCGGCACCAAGGTGGTGGGCAACGAGCCCAACGCCGCCGGCGAGCCTGTTCTGGATCAGTTCATCGGCATGAGCGGCGCAGGCTCCCTGGTGGTTGGCAAGAACATCACCGCTGTCTCCGGCGCCACCGTCTCCACCAAGGGCATCAACATGGGCGCCAACGCCGCTCTGGCTGTTGCCGAAGTGCTGGGCTAAGAAAGGAGGAGCTGCATTATGAATTTCGGTAAGCAACTGAAAGAGGGTCTGATCACCCAGAACCCCGTGCTGGTACAGGTGCTGGGTATGTGCTCCACCATGGCCATCACCACGTCGTTCTTCAACGGCCTGGGCATGGGCGTCAGCGTGCTGATCATCCTGACCCTGTCCAACATCTTTATCTCCCTGCTGCGCAAGATCATCCCCAATGAAGTGCGTATCGCCTGCTACATCGTGGTCATCGCCGGCTTCGTGACCTGCGTCGACCTGCTGCTGAAGGCCTTCGTTCCCGCCCTGTCCAACTCCCTGGGCGTGTTCATCCCCCTGATCGTCGTGAACTGCATCATCCTGGGCCGTGCCGAGGGCTTCGCCTCCAAGAACGGCGTGGGCGCCTCCGCTGTGGACGGCATCTGCCAGGGCATCGGCTACACGCTGGTGCTGATCGTGATGTGCGTGTTCCGTGAGCTGCTGGGCTCCGGCAAGTTCGGCGGCGGTCTGCTGGGCGGCGGCGCTCTGGGCAGCGCACCCGGCATCACCATCTTCCCTGAGGAGTTCGGCATCAAGGTCCTGACTCTGCCCGTGGGCGGCTTCCTGACGCTGGGCTGCCTCATCGCTGTGATGCAGTGGGCGCTGGCCAAGAGCGAAAAGAAAAAGGAGGCCAAGTAAGCTATGAGTGTGACTACTTTGCTCGCCATCTCTCTTGGCGCGATTCTGACCAATAACTTCATCTTTGCCCAGTTCCTGGGCATCTGCCCCTTCCTGGGCGTGTCCAAGAAGATCGACACCGCCGTGGGCATGGGCGCCGCCGTGACCTTCGTCATGGGTCTGGCCTCCGCCGTCTGCTACGGCGTCAACATCATTCTGGTGGACCTGCACCTGGAGTTCATGCAGACCGTGGCCTACATCCTGGTCATCGCCGGTCTGGTGCAGTTCGTGGAAATGTTCCTGAAGAAGAACATCCCCACCCTGTACACCGCCCTGGGCGTGTACCTGCCCCTGATCACCACCAACTGCGCCGTGCTGGGCGTCGCTCTGCTGAACACCCAGAACGACTACAACTTCATCGCGTCCGTGGTCTACGGCATCACCGGCGGTCTGGGCTTCCTGCTGGCCATCTTCCTGTTCGCGGCTGTCCGTGAGCAGCTGGAGGTCTCCAGCGAAAACCCCAAGGCCTTTGACGGCTTCCCCATCGCGCTGGTCACCGCCGGCCTGATGGCGCTGGCCTTCATGGGCTTCAGCGGCCTGAAGGTCTGGTAAGGAGGTAGAGGAATATGACTACACTGATCTATGCGATCGTCGTCCTGGGCGCCCTCGCTATCATCTTCGGCCTGATCCTTGCGATCGCCGCCAAGGTGTTCGAGGTCGAGGTCGACCCCCGCCTGCCTGAGATCCAGGCATGTCTGGCCGGCGCCAATTGCGGCGGCTGCGGTTATCCCGGCTGCGGCGGCTGCGCCGAGGCCATTCTGGCCGGTAAGGCCCCTGTCACCGCCTGCGCACCTGCCGGCGCCGAGGGCGCTGCCAAGATCGCTGCCATCATGGGCATGGAGGCTCCCTCCGGCGACAAGATGGTGGCCCATGTGCTGTGCAACGGCGGCTGCAACGCCAAGGATAACTTCGAGTATCGCGGCGTGAAGGACTGCCTGGCCGCCACCAAGGTCTGCGGCGGCGACGCCAAGGCCTGCCGTTACGGCTGCTTCGGCTTCGGCTCCTGCGCCGCGGCCTGTAAGTTCGACGCCATCCACGTCGTGGACGGCGTGGCCGTGGTGGACAAGGAGAAGTGCACCAACTGCGGCGCCTGCCGCGCTGCCTGCCCGCACCACCTGATCGTGGAGGTGCCCTACAAGCAGAAGGTGTTCGTCAACTGCTCCAACAAGGACAAGGGCCCCGCTGTCACCAAGGTGTGCGCCTCCAGCTGCATCGCCTGCGGTATGTGCGAGCGTACCTGTAAGTTCGACGCCATCCACGTTGTGGACAACGTGGCCGTCATCGACTACAGCAAGTGCAAGAACTGCACCATGTGCGCCAAGGCCTGCCCGCGCAACGCCATCGAGCCTATCCCCACTCCCGAGGAGAAGGAGAAGTTCAAGGCTGCGCAGAAGGCTGCCGCCGAGAAGAAGGCCGCTGCCGCCAAGGCCGCCGCTGAGGCTGCCGCACAGGCTCCCAAGGCTGAGTAAGCTGCATTGAAAAAAGAGGAGACACGCCCATGGGCGTGTCTCCTCTTTTTTACGGCCGCGGCCACTCGCCGTCCCGCGGCAGTCCCAGAATATAGTCGGCACTGACATGATAATGCTGGCAGAACTTGACCAGATAGGCGATGGGCGGCGTGTTGAAGCCTGTCTCATATCTGGCGATCTGCACCTGATGGTACCCGATGGCCGCTGCCAGCTCCCGTTGGCTTTCGTCGTGGTCGATCCGCACATCGATCATTCGTTGGATCATCCTATAAGCCTCCTTTTTGTTGACAGTTTATAGCAAATGTGTTATCGTTATACCATTAGATAGCATGTTTGCTATCATTTTGGAGGGAGCATGCATGAGCACAATCGTTATCTGCTGCGCTGACTGCGGTACAGCGGTGCCTGCGGGAAAAAAGCACTGCCCGCAATGCGGAAAGCGTGTCGGCGTCGGGCCATCGGAGGATGCCGCAGCCATATCCGGAAACGGGGGCGGCATCCCCTCCGCATATGAGACCGCTTTGAAACGGGCGCAGTCCTATGCCGACATGATGCACATGTCAAAAAAGGGCATTTATGACCAGCTGGTCTCTGAATACGGCGAAAATTTCCCGGCGGACGCCGCGCAGTACGCGGTGGACAATCTGGCCGCAGACCATCAGGCGAGTGCGCTGGCAAAGGCCCGCTCCTACCGGGACACGATGCACATGGCCCGTGGGGCCATCTACGACCAGCTGGTTTCCGAATACGGCGAGCAGTTTACGCCGGAGGAGGC
Organism: uncultured Eubacteriales bacterium; assembly: GCA_900551355.1. Lineage (GTDB taxonomy): Bacteria > Bacillota > Clostridia > Oscillospirales > Oscillospiraceae > Vescimonas. Next base: position 6,478 of record URVR01000085.1, read on the forward strand.
GCAGTATGCCATGGACCATCTTGACTGAAAAGGAAAGGGCGGGGATATCCCCGCCCTTTCCTTTTTTGCCGCGCCGTGCTATACTGGGGAAAATGACCGCAAGGAGGCACCGTCTATGTCCGATACCATCGCCGCCATCGCCACGCCCCAGCTGCCCAGCGCCATCGGCATCCTGCGCCTGTCCGGTCCCGGCACGCTGGCCGCGCTGGACCGGGTGTTCCGCGCCAGAAACGGCCGCGCCGCCGGAGAGCAGACGCCCCGCCGCATGGTGTACGGCGACCTGCTGGACGCGGACGGCAGCGTCATCGACAACGTGCTGTGCGTCCGGTTCCCCGGCCCGGACAGCTATACCGGCGAGGACTGCGCTGAGCTGCACTGTCACGGCTCGCCGGTGGTGCTGAACGCCGGTCTTGCCGCGCTGTTCGCCGCCGGGTGCCGGCAGGCCAAGGGCGGCGAGTTCACCCGCCGCGCCTTCCTCAACGGGCGGATGGATCTCATTCAGGCGGAATCCGTAGCCGACCTCATCGACGCGGAGACGGCGGAGGCGGCGAAAAACGCGGTGTGTCAGCTGGACGGCGCCCTGAGCCGGGCCATCGGACGCATCTACGATGGCTTGATGGATATGGCGGCGCGGTTCTACGCCGTGGTGGACTACCCCGATGAGGACATCGAGGACGTGCAGCGTCAGCAGATGCTGGACACGCTGCGTACCTCCCAGCAGGAGCTGGAGGCGCTGCTGGCCACGTTTTCCCGGGGGCAGCTGCTGAAGCTGGGGGTGCCCGCCGTCATTCTGGGGCTGTCTCTT
>URVR01000086.1 GCA_900551355.1 uncultured Eubacteriales bacterium
ACGAGATTCCTCTACGTCTCGTGGGCTCGGAGATGTGTATAAGAGACAGGCTACTCCCAGCCCGGACTTACCGGCATGCTCAACCGTCTGGAGCAGGAGATCGGCTACCCCCTGCTGCGCCGCGGCAGCGGCGGTGTTTCCCTGACGCCGGAGGGCCAGGCCCTGCTTCCGTACATCGACAGCCTCCTGCGGGAGAACGACGCCTTCGAGAAGGCGGTGAACCTGCACCGCCCGGCCCGGCAGGACGTGCTGCGCATCGGCTCCTACACCAGCATCTCCAAAAACTGGCTGCCCCGCGTCATCAAGAGCTTCTCCGCCCAGTATCCCCACATCCGCCTGACGGTGAAGGACGGCTCCTGCATGGATATCGAGCAGTGGCTGATGGAGGGCACCATCGACGTGGGACTTCTGAGCAACTGCTTTACCGCCCGGCTGGACTTCCAGCCCCTGTTCCGGGACCCCTACTACGCGGTGCTGCCGCCGGACGAGGAGCCGGGGGAGACGTTCCCCCTCACGGCCTTCACCGGACGGACGTTCTTCGTCCCCTCCAACGGCGTGGACACGGAGGTGCTGCGGCTGCTGGAGCGCAGCGGCGTGACGCCCCGTTTTTCCCACATCGCCACGGAGGACAGCGCCGTCATCAAGATGGTGGAGCAGGGTCTGGGGTGCAGCATGCTGTCGGAGCTGATCCTCCGGGGCAGCACCGACCGGGTCAGTCTCTCCCCCATCGACCCGCCCTCCTGCCGGGAGATCGGCATTGCCGTCCGGGACCGGAAGCACGCCGACACCGTGGTGCTGGACTTCCTGCGCTATGCCCGGCAGATGACGGAGCGGGCGCGGTGACGTTTTCTGTTTTATATAGTATAAAAGAAGGGGCGCCCCGGCGGAAGCTTTGATTCGCTATATTCCCATAGCATTGCGCTATGGGAATATTTTTTCCGCCGGTCTGAAACATTTTGCTGTTCCCATGTGTATTCCCAGTGAAGGGCCTTTCAAAACACAAGGAGATCGATCCATGACAGAGCAACAGTTTTCCCCTCTGGCGGAGCGGTATATGGACACGGTGTTCCGGGTGGCGTACAGCTACCTGCGTTCCCCCGCCGACGCCGACGATGTGACCCAGGACGTGCTGATACAGCTGTACAAAACGGACAAGGCGTTCGATGACGACGCCCATGTGAAGAATTGGCTGATCCGCGTCACGGTCAACCGGTGCAAAAACGTGCTGCGCGCCCCGTGGCACAGGGCGGAGGACATTGCCGACTACGAAAACAGCCTCTCCTTCGAGGAGCCTCAGTGCCAGGAGCTGTTTGACGCGGTGATGTCGCTGGACCGGCGCTATCGTGTGCCGGTGCTGCTGTACTACTATGAAGGCTACCGCCAAAAGGAGATCGCCGGCCTGCTGGACGTACCGGAGGAGACGGTGCGCACCCGGCTGGCCCGGGCCAGAGAAAAGCTGAAACACATTTTATCGGAGGTGCCGCAGACATGACGGAACACGAACTTTTCCAGAAGACCTTCTCCACCCTGCACGCCTCCCCCGACACACTGATGGAGGTTCAAAGGACCATGGAGAACAATAAAAAGACCCATCGCACCCTGCGCAAGGGCGCGGTCATCGCCATTGCCGCCGCGCTGACGCTGACGGTGGCCGCGGCCGCCGGCGTGGTGACGCTCATCAGAGCCAACGTATCCCCCGCCGACAAGGTGGACGACACCACCTACCACGCCTTTACCGACGACATCAACTCCCCCACGCCCACCGTGGAGGACGGCAAGGGCAACTATATCACCGCCGCCGACATGGAGCGCATCCCCGGCGATCCCGCCGTCACGGAGCGGCTGGTGGGCCAGTACCTCAGCAAGCTGGACGCATCCATGACCGTGGCGGGCAACACCTATACAATGGGCACCTTCCTGGTGGATGAGACGGGCTGCGGCATCCTGACCTTCTGCATCGAGAACCCCGAGGGCTTCGAGTACGACGATATGGGCTACGGCGAGACGTGGGTGGACTCCGTCCGCGCCGACCTGTCCTTCGGCAGCAAGGCCCCCGAAGACCCCAACGGACAGGACGGCGGCTATCTCTTTGCCGACATGAAGCTCTACGCGGATGAAAGCACCAGTACCAGCACCTGCCTGCAGATGGTGGCCTACTTCATCACCGGCAAGGGCTACGAGACCGGCACCAGCTTCTACTTCACCGTCCGGGGCGCTGACTACCAGCCCTATTCCATTGCCATCCAGCCCCATGCCTATCTGCCGGCCAAGACCCTCACCGCCGAAAACGGCCAGCGCCTGACCCTCTCCCCGCTGGGTATGACCGTGGTAGACACGCAGTACAGCGACAGCGAAATGCTCATCGACGAGCTGATCGTCCACTATCAGGACGGTGCCGACTTCGCAGTGGACAGCGCCCAGAGTAACCTGCGGAACTGGGTGGTGGGCCTTATCTCCAGCGGCCGCGACACCGACGAAGCGCTGCGGAACGAGCTGGGCATCACCGATCCTCCGGCGGGCGCCTATTACAGCTACGCCTTCAACCGTCTGGTGGACGTGGACACCGTGACCTCCGTCTCGCTGGAGGGCCACTGGTACGACTTCAACAACGAGCAGCCCGTGGCGGTGCAGCAGACCTACCTGCCCTGACCGGCGCGATTTTTCCGGAGCGGAGCGGCTTTCGCCGCCCCGCTCCTCTTTTTTGTCATTTCCCTATTGACAAGGTAGGCTGTTCGTCCTATAATCCCCAGTAGATTGGTAGGTATATTAGTCACAGGAGGCAACGAACATGAAAACACCGCTTCTTACCATAGAGAACCTGCACGCCGGGGTGGAGGACAAGGAGATCCTCCACGGCGTGGATCTGACCATCGGCGCCGACGAGACCCACGTCCTCATGGGGCCCAACGGCACCGGCAAGTCCACGCTGGGCTGTGCCATCACCGGCAGCCCCGCCTATACCGTCACCGCCGGGCGCATCCTGTTCGGCGGCGAGGACATCACCGCCCTGCCCGTCAACGAGCGGGCGAAGCGCGGCATCTTCCTGTCCTTCCAGAACCCGCTGGAGGTGCCCGGCGTCACCCTCAGCGCCTTCATCCGCACGGCGCTGGAGCAGAAGACCGGCAGCCGCCTGCGGCTGTGGGACTTCAAGAAAAAGCTGAAGGACGCCATGGCCATGCTGGACATGGACGAGAGCTACGCCGACCGCGACCTGAACGTGGGCTTCTCCGGCGGCGAGAAGAAGAAGGCCGAGATATTGCAGATGCTGATGCTGGAGCCGCGTCTGGCCATTCTGGACGAGACGGACTCCGGCCTGGACGTGGACGCGGTACGCACCGTGTCCCGGGGCGTCCGGCTGTACCGGGAGAAGCAGCACGGCTCGCTGCTGATCATCACCCACAGCACCCGGATCCTGGAATCCCTGCCGGTGGACGCCGCCCACGTCATGGAAAACGGCGTCATCGTGAAAAACGGCGGCGCGGAGCTGGTGGACGCCATCAACGAGCACGGCTTCACCGGCCTCCAGCAGTGAACGGAGGTGCCGTCATGCGCGAAAAGACCTATGTGGACGACATCGACCGCAGCGTATACGACATCCGGGACGCGGAGCACGACGCCTACCGCATGGAGGCGGGCCTGACCCCCGCCATCGTGGAAAAGCTGTCCCGGGAGAAGAACGACCCCGCATGGATGCAGCAGTTCCGTCTCCACGCCCTGCAAATTTACAATGAGACGCCGCTGCCGGACTGGGGCCCGTCGCTGGAGGGTCTGGACATCGACCACATCGCCACCTACGTCCGGCCCGACACCAAGATGCAGAACGACTGGAAAAACGTGCCCCAGGACATCAAGGACACCTTTGAGCGGCTGGGCATCCCCGAGGCGGAGCGCAAGTCGCTGGCCGGCGTAGGCGCCCAGTACGACTCCGAGCTGGTGTACCACAACGTCCGCGCCGAGGTGGCGGCCCAGGGCGTGGTCTACACCGATATGGAGAGCGCCCTCCACGGCGAGTACGCCGATATGGTGCGCAAATACTTCATGAAGCTGGTGCCCCCCACCGACCATAAGTTTGCCGCGCTCCACGGCGCGGTATGGTCCGGCGGCTCCTTCGTGTACGTCCCCAAGGGCGTGCAGGTGTCCATCCCTCTCCAGTCCTACTTCCGCCTGAACGCCAAGGGTGCCGGCCAGTTCGAGCACACCCTCATCATCGTGGACGAGGGCGCCAGCCTCCACTTCATCGAGGGCTGCTCCGCCCCCAAGTACAACGTGGCCAACCTTCACGCCGGCTGCGTGGAGCTGTACGTCAAGAAGAACGCCAGACTGCGCTACTCCACCATCGAGAACTGGTCCAAGAACATGTACAACCTCAACACCAAGCGCGCGCTGGTGGAGGAGGGCGGCGTCATCGAGTGGGTGTCCGGCTCCTTCGGCTCCCACACCGGCTGCCTGTACCCCATGAGCGTCCTGAAGGGCGACAACGCCAAGATGGAGTTCATCGGCGTCACCTTCGCCGGTGCCGGGCAGGATCTGGATACCGGTGCCAAGGTGGTACACATCGGCAGGAACACCAGCTCGTATATGAACACCCGCTCCATCAGCAAGAGCGGCGGCGTCAGCACCTTCCGCAGCAGCGTGGTGGTGGAAAAGACCGCCAGGGGCGCCAAGTCCTCTGTGTCCTGCCAGTCCCTGATGCTGGATTCGGAGTCCCGCTCCGACACCATCCCCGCCATGGACGTCCGCACAAAGGACGCCGCCATCGGCCACGAGGCCCGCATCGGCAGCATCAGCGGCGACGCCGTGTTCTACCTGATGAGCCGCGGCCTCTCGGAGGAGGACGCCCGGGCCCTTATCGTCAGCGGCTTTGCCGACAACGTGTCCCGTGAGCTGCCGGTGGAATACGCCGTGGAGATGAACAACCTCATCCGCCTTGAGATGAAGGGCAGCATCGGCTGAGCGGGAAAGGAGCTTTGACAATGGATACCATTCTTGTGAACAAACTGCCCACCCGCACATGGAACCGGCTGGGCGTCAATGAAACAGTCCTCCTCTGGGACGAGGCGGGCACCGTGGACGGCGGCACGGAGCTGCTGTCCGCCGACGGACGGCTGGAGCTGTCCGCCCACGCGCCCTATACCCGGAAAACGGTGGAGATCACCGCCGCGCCCGGCCAGCGCGTCACGGTGTACGAGACGTTCCGGGGCGGGGAACACCTCCACGTCCGGACGGTGCTGCGGCCCGCGGCGGGCGCGGTGATCCGTCTGGTGCAGGTGCAGGCCATGGACGCAGGCGCCGTCCTGCGCAGTGAGGTGGCGGCCCGCTGTCCGGAGGGCAGCTCTGTGGAGCTGTACCGTCTGCTGCCCGGCCGGGGCGACACCTACGCCGACGACCGGCTGACACTGGCGGGCGGCGCGTCCCTGAAGGCCGCCATGGGCTATCTGGGCCGGGATGAGCAGGTCATCGATCTGAATCTGGCGGTGGACCATGTGGGACAGAACACCCGCAGCGACATCGACGTGTCCGGCGCGTTGTCCGGCAGCGCCAGGAAGGTGTTCCGCGGCACCATCGACTTCAAGCACGGCTCCGCCGGCTCCACCGGCAGCGAGCAGGAGACGGTGCTGCTGCTGGGCGACGACGTGGTGAACAAGACCGTGCCCCTGATCCTCTGTGCCGAGGAGAACGTGGAGGGCACCCACGGCGCCACCATCGGCGCGCTGGACGACGACACGCTGTTTTACTTCGAGAGCCGGGGCTTCGACCGCGCGGCGGCGGAGGACCTGATGGCCCGTGCCGCCGTGGAGCGTCTGGCCCACGACCTGGGCGACGACGCCACAGCGGAGACGGTGCAGCATGAATTGAACGGAGGTATGTGACATGACCAACGCCTGTCGAAAGGATTTCCCCCTGCTGATGGCGCAGGATATCGCCTATCTGGACAACGCGGCCACGGCCCAGCGGCCCCAGTGCGTGCTGGACGCGGTGCGCCGCTTCTACTGTGAGCAGAACGCCAACCCTCTCCGGGGCCTGTACCCCCTGAGCATCGCGGCCACCGACGCCTATGAGAACGCACGGGAGGCGGTGCGCCGGTTCCTGAATGCGAAGAGCACGGCGGAGATCGTGTTCACCCGCAACACCACCGAGGGCCTGAATCTGGTGGCGTACAGCTACGGCCTCAGCCATATCCGAGCCGGGGACGAGGTGGTGGTCTCCATTCTGGAGCATCACAGCGACCTGCTGCCCTGGCAGATGGTGTGCCGCCAGACCGGCGCGTCCCTGAAATTCCTGGACTGCGAGCCGGACGGCAGCCTGGACCTGAACAAGGCCGAGGCCCTCATCACCGACCGGACGAAGCTGGTGGCCGTGACCCACGTCTCCAACGTCATCGGCCGCGTCAACCCCATCCGCCAGCTGGCGGACATGGCCCATAAGCACGGCGCGGTGCTGGTGGTGGACGGCGCCCAGAGCACGCCCCACATCCCCGTGGACGTGCAGGCGCTGGACGCGGACTTCCTGGCCTTCTCCGGCCACAAGGTCTACGGCCCCATGGGCATCGGCGTGCTGTACGGAAAGCGCGCCCTGCTGGAGGAGATGCCCCCGTTCCTCACCGGCGGCGAAATGATCGAGTCCGTCAGCCGGGAGGGCGCGGTGTTCGCGGAGCTGCCCCACAAGTTCGAGGCCGGCACCGTCAACGCCGCCGGCGCGGCGGGGCTCCACGCCGCCATCGACTATGTGCAGTCCGTGGGCTTCGAGGCCATGCACCGGCAGGAGCTGGCCCTGACGCAGCGGACGCTGGCGGGCATGGCGGACATGCCCCACATCCACGTCATCGGCTCGGATAAGCCGGAGGAGCACAACGGCATCGTCACCTTCACCGTGGAGGGCGTCCATCCCCATGATGTCAGCGAGATCCTGGCCTGCGACGGCGTGGACGTCCGGGCGGGCCACCACTGTGCCCAGCCGCTTCTGCAGCATCTGGTCTTGAGCGCCACGGTGCGGGCCAGCTTTGCCTTCTACAACACGGAAAACGAGGTGGATCGCCTGCTGCAGAGCCTGTCCACCATCAGGGAGCGTATGGGCTATGGAAACTAACCGCTTTTACAACGAGATCCTGACGGAGCACAACCTCCACCCCGAGTTCAGGCACGACCTGCCGGACGCCGACATCGAGCTGGCGGGCGTCAACCCCAGCTGCGGCGATGAGATACGCCTGAAGCTGAAGACCGACGGCGATATCACTGTCTCTTATACACATCTGACGCTGCCGACGATCGCATAAGTGTAGAT
>URVR01000087.1 GCA_900551355.1 uncultured Eubacteriales bacterium
TCTACACTTATGCGATCGTCGGCAGCGTCAGATGTGTATAAGAGACAGCCACCGGGCGGTCGGGGCGGATGCGGCGGCCGGGCGGTGGTTTACAGTCGCGAAGACTCCCGCTTCGTGACTTTTCTAACAATAGCATCATAGCACCCTTTGCACGAAAATGCAAGGGACTGCCATGTTGTTTTTGCGCAAATTTACCTACAGAATGTGCTTTTGCGCAAAAAGCGGAGAGTCGGTCAGGCGGCTCTCCGCTTTGCTGAGGATCTTATTTCATGCCGCGCTTGACCATTTCGGTCACAGCGAAGGACGCCACGTCGTCGGCATACTTGCCGGCGCCGAAGCCGGCGTCGAAGCCCAGCTCCTTGGCCAGCTCATGGGTGATACGGGGACCGCCGCAGCAGACGACGAACTTGTCGCGCAGACCTTCGGCCTCCAGCAGCTCGATGAGGTTGGTCAGGTTCTGGATGTGCACATCCTTCTGGGTAACGGTCTGGGAGACCAGCAGCACATCGGCCTTCAGCTCCAGAGCCTTCTTGATGAACTCCTCGTTGGGGACCTGAGAGCCCAGGTTGTAGGCCTCGATCATCTCGTAGCGCTCCAGACCGTAGTGGCCGGCGAAGCCCTTGCGGTTCATGATGGCGTCGATACCAACGGTGTGGGCGTCGGTGCCGGTGGAGGCGCCGACCATCACGACCTTGCGGCCGATATGCTCACGGATGTAATCGTTGGTCTCCTCCATGCTCATGACGTCGGACTCCACGGTGATGACGTGGATATCCTCGTAGTTCACGGAGTGGACGCAGCTGCCGTAGACCACATAGAAGGTGAACTCCTTATCCAGCGCGGCGTGGTACGCCACGTTGGGCTCCTCGAGACCCATCTTCTTGGCGATCTGGCGGGCGGCCTCCTCACCGCGCTCGTCATCCTTGACGGGCAGGGTGAAGCTGGTCTGCACCTTACCGTCGTTCATGGTGTCGCCATAGGGCTTCAGACGGGTCAGATCCAGCGTGGTATCGAAATCGATCTTATGGGTGTTGTACAGTCCGCTGCTCATGCTCCCACCTTGCCTTTCATGACTTCAATGAACGGATTGAAGTATTTGTCGTCCTTGACCACAACGCCGGCCAGGCCCTTGCCGCCGTCCTTGGGACGCTTCACGTCGGCGAAGATTCCCTTCTCGATGGTGGTGAACAGGCCCAGCTTCTCGATCTCCTTCAGCAGATCGGTGGCCTTGGTCAGCACCTCGTTGGCGCGGTTGCGGATGATGCCGTTCTCCTTGTAGGTCAGCTCGCTGCCCAGATCCTTCATGGTACGGAAGATGTACTGGGCGTTCTCGATGGACAGAGCACGGTCGGACATGAACGGGGTGTGGATGGCCTCGGTCATCATGCCCAGCAGGCACAGCCGCTGGTTGGTCAGGATGGTCACCATGTTGAACAGGGCATCCTGGATGTGGCCGCGGAAGATGTTGCCGGTCATGAACTTCGTGGGAGGCATGTACTTCAGAGGCGCGTTGGGGAAGATCTCGCGGGCCATCTGCGCCTGTGCCAGCTCATACAGGAAGGTGTTCTCCACAGCGGGATCCATCTCGAAGGCGTGGCCCAGACCCATCTGCTCCTCGCGCATACCGGCGTCCTTGGCAAAGGCCTCGTTCAGGAACTGGGAGGCCAGCACGGTGTGGGCGGCGGTGATGGCGTCGTCGGTGGTCAGGTAGTTATCCTCACCGGTGTTGATGATGACGCCGGCATAGCCGTTGATGACGCGGGAGAAGTACTGGTCGACGATGGTGCGCTGCATGTTGATGTCGCGGAACAGGATGCCGTACAGAGCGTCGTTCAGCATGACGTCCAGACGCTCCAGAGCGCCCATCGCGGCGATCTCGGGCATGCACAGGCCGGAGCAGTAGTTGCACAGCCGGATGTAGCGGTGCTGCTCCTCGCCCACCTCGTCCAGCGCGGCGCGCATGAGGCGGAAGTTCTCCTGCGTGGCGTAGGTGCCGCCGAAGCCCTCGGTGGTGGCGCCGTAAGGCACATAGTCCAGCAGGGACTGACCGGTGGTACGGATGACGGCGATGATGTCGGCGCCCTGCTTGGCACCGGCCTTGGCCTGGATGATATCCTCGTAGATGTTGCCGGTGGCCACGATGATATACAGGTACGGGCCTTCCTTATCGCCCCACTCCTTCAGGTAGGCGTTGCGCTTGGCAACGTTCTTGTTGATGCGGTCCACGGTGGCGTTCACCACGGGGGTGATGGCCGCGCGGATCTCCGCGTCAGAGTGGGCGGGGATCTTGCTCAGATCCAACTCGCCGCTGCTGACGGCATCCGCCACGCCCTGGGGATCCTTGCCGGTCTCCACCATGGCGTTGCCGATGGCCCACGCGGCGCCGGCGGGCAGCAGGGAGTTGGCCATCAGGTGATCCACGACCACGTTGGGCAGGGGGACATCCATATCATTGATGCCATCGATACCCAGCAGACGGCAAACAGCGCGCTCCACCGTGACGGTGGTGTGCTGGTCAATAAAGTGCTGGGTGTCGTCCGCCACCTTGGCAGCGGAGGCACGCGCCTGGTTGACCAGCTCCATATTCAAGCCGAGTTTGCTTTCCATAGTTAAACCTCTCTCTTACTTCTTGACGTGACGCTCGTTGCGCAGCAGCTTGGTGGGCTCCAGATAGCGCTGCTTGGTGCCCTCGGCGACCCATGCCACGCCAGTCTTCTCCACCTTCTTCTTGCCGGTGCAGACGTCGCAGTGGCAATCCTGGACGTAGTGCTCGGGCTGGGTGTAGGAGGTGATGACGCCCTCGAAGTTGCGCAGGATGACCTTGCGGGGGGTCTCGGAGATCAGGTAGTTGGGCATAACGGGGGTCTTGCCGCCGCCGCCGGGGGCGTCCACCACGAAGGTGGGGATGCAGTAGCCGGAGGTATGGCCGCGCAGGGCTTCCATGATCTCGATGCCCTTGGACACGGGGGTACGGAAGTGGCTCAGGCCCAGGGAAGGATCGCAGGCATAGATGTAGTAGGGGCGGACACGCATCTTGACCAGACCGTGGACCAGCTCCATCATCACATGGATGCAGTCATTCACGCCGGCCAGCAGCACGGACTGGTTGCCCAGGGGGATACCGGCGTCAGCCAGCATGGCGCAGGCCTTGGCAGCCTCGGGAGTGAACTCCTTGGGGGTGTTGAAGTGGGTGTTCAGCCAGATGGGATGATACTTCTTCAGCATGGCGCACAGCTCGGGAGTGATACGCTGGGGGCACACAACGGGAGTGCGGGAGCCCAGACGGACGATCTCCACATGGGGGATGGCGCGCAGGCGCTTGATGATGTACTCCAGGTTCTCATCGGAGACCATCAGGCAGTCGCCGCCGGACAGCAGGACATCGCGGACCTCGGGATGAGCGGCCACATAGTCGATGCACTTGTCGATCTGCTGCATGGGCACTTCGCAGTCGTTCTGACCGGCGAAGCGGCGACGGGTGCAGTGACGGCAGTACATGGAACACTGGTCGGTGATCAGCAGCAGCACGCGGTCGGGATAGCGGTGGGTCAGACCGGGGGTGGGAGAGTCGGTATCCTCGTGCAGGGGATCGGCGTCCTCATAATCGGCATACTCCAGCTCCTCCGCGCGGGGGATAGCCATCTTGCGGATGGGATCGAAGGGATCGTCCAGATCGATCAGGGACAGGTAATAAGGGGTAACAGCCATGCGCAGCTTGCCCAGGGTCTTGCGGACGCCCTCTTCCTCATCGGGAGTCAGGTTCATGTACTTCTTCAGATCCTCAACCGTCTCAGCGCGGTTGGCGACCTGCCAATGCCAGTCGTTCCACAGATTCTCGGGAACATCGGCGAACAAACCGTTGCGAGTCTTCATAGTCGTTTCTCCTTCACAAAATCAAAATGTTTCGGTGTAGGTCAAAGGCTGGGAGGCCGTTTGGGCCTCCCAGCTTTTGAAGGAAGTCGTTTAGCAGTACTTCTCGTCGAACAGCTTGCGCAGCTTGGGGTTCTCACGCAGCACGTCCAGAGTGATCTGAGCGTGGTTCTTGGTGTAGCCGTTGCCGATGATCATGGTCACGTCCTTGCCGATACCCTCAGCGCCCAGAGCAGCCTTGGTGAAGGAGGTAGCCATGGAGAAGAAGTACACCATACCGTCGTCACGGACAGGCAGGATGGCGGACATCTCGCAGGACTCGATGTTCACGCAGCAGATGGACAGATCGTACTCCTTGCCATCGTTGACAGCCAGAGCAGCCTCCATGACCTCAACGGGCTTGGTGCAGTCGGCGACGATGACGTCGGTGTACACGCCCAGCTCCAGCAGGCCGGGAACCTGCTTGGGGTTGCGGACAACGCCCACGACCTTGCCCTTGGGGCCGACCTTCTTCATGGCCTCCCAGCCGCACAGCACGCCGGACTTGCCGTTGGCGCCCAGGATCAGGACGCTGTCGCCCTCGTGGGGCAGCTTGCGGGCCTGAGCGGGAGCGCCGGCCACGTCCAGAGCGGCCAGGGCCAGAGGCTCGGACATATCATCGGGCATCTTGCAGTACAGAGCGGACTCAAACAGAATGGCCTTGCCGACGATGTCCACGCGGTCGATATCCTTGTGGATGGCCAGGATCTTCTCGATCTTCAGCGGGGTCATGGACAGGGACACCAGGGAGACGATCTTGTCGCCTTCCTTCAGGTCGAAGCCGGGCTTCTTCTTCAGGTCCTCGCCGATGTGAGCGACGACGCCCTTGAACATACCGCCGGAACCGGTGACAGGATTCTGCTGCTTGCCGCGCTCAGCGACGATGCCCAGGATCATTTCGCCGATCTTCTTCTCATCGCCGCCGCAGGCCTCGGAGATCTGGGTGAAGGAAGCGGAGTCGATGTTCAGGGAGGTCACGTCGCAGACGATCTCGTTGGAGTAGACCTTGCTCATGTCGTTGTCGATCTTCCAAGCAGCCTGGGTCAGCACGCCCTTGGGCTCGATAACGCGGTGGGAACCGTACTTGTTGCCTTTCAGTTCAGCCATTGTAATATCCTCCTAAAATTTATATGTTTGTTGTATGTAGGTACTTACTTCAGGGGCTTGAGGCTCAGGATCTCGCGGGCCTCAGCGGGCGTCGCGATCTCGCGGCCCAGCTCCTTGGCGATACGGACGACCTTGGCCACCAGCTCGCCGTTGGACGCGGCCTTCTGGCCCTTGCCCAGATAGACGTTGTCCTCGAAGCCGACACGGACGTTGCCGCCCATGGCGATACCGGCAGCAGCCATGGTCCAGGCGGACTTGCCGACGCCGGTGACAGTCCAAGTGGAGCCGGCGGGGATCTGGCTCACCAGATGGCACAGGTTGGGAATAGTGGCGGGGGTGCAGCCGTTGACGCCCAGCACGAAGTTGAACTGCATGGGAGCGCCGGGGACCTCGCCCTTCTTGGCCATGGTCAGGATGGTATCCAGATGGCCGATCTCGAAGCACTCATACTCGGGCTTGATGTTGTTGGCCAGCATACGCTTGCCGAAGGCGCGCATGGTGGGCATGGTGTTGTCGAAGATCTCGTCGCCGAAGTTGCAGGTGCCGCAGTCGAGGGTAGCCATCTCGGGATACAGCTCGGTGGGCTGCAGACGCTCCTCGGGGCTCATGCCGGTGGCGCCGCCGGTGGAGGGGATCATGATGACGTCGGGCAGCTCCTTGCGGATGGCATCCATCACGACACGGAAGCGCTCGCGGTCCTGAGTGGGGGTACCGTCATCGTTGCGGACATGGATGTGCAGGATGGCAGCACCGGCCTCGTAGGCGGACTTGGCCTCGCGGACCATCTCCTCTACGGTGTAGGGAACAGCGGGGTTGGAGGCCTTGGTGACCTCAGCGCCGCAGATAGCGGCCGTGATAATGAGCTTTTCCATCATGACACTCCCTTACTTCTCGATCTTTTTGCGCTGGCAATCCTTGGGGGTGACGCAGGTGCCGTGGGCACGGCAGACCACCACGGGCTCGGCCAGAACGTCAGCGGCGGAGGCGCTGATGTCGGGGCGGGACACGATGACCTTGCGGGCCTCGAACTTCATGGTGCGGGAGGTATTGCCGATCTTCTCGATCTCGCCATAGGCCTCGATGTAGTCGCCGGCGTACACGGGAGCCAGGAACTCCACGTTGTCATACGCACAGAACAGGCCCTCGTCGCCGTCGCACTTGATCAGCAGCTCGGTAGCGACATCGCCGAACAGATGGACCATGTGGGCGCCATCCACCAGGTTTCCGCCGTAATGAGCATCCTTGGCGCTCATACGCAGGCGGAGCATAGAAGTCATCTTTTCCATAAGTTTTTCCTCCTTCAAAATTTTGGACGTGCAATTTCTCAACACCAGATCCGGCCGTTACCGCTTCTTTTTGGGTATGAAAAAAAGCGCTATCGGTCAAGGTCATTGACCAATAGCGCTCCATGTATCGCTACATGACAGCAGCGCCGCTTACACCGCGCTGCCAAGCGGCAGGCCCCAGGCCGGTCTGTCGCTTTCGGCGGAGAACTCCTTCCCGCTGCATCATATGGGTGCCCGTCCCGACACACAGCAGTACCCCGATCTCCGCGCCTCTATTGACTGATATTTATGAAATTCTATTTTCAAATTATACCGCTTTGGGGGCATTTGTCAAGGGACTTCGTGACAGTTTTGACAATAATATTTTTGCACCCTGCAAAATTTTCTCAGCCTTTTCGCGACTTTTTTCGCGCCGCGAAAATCAATAGGCTTCCTCCACCATTCGGAGGATCTCCGGCTTCAAAGACAGCATTCGGCAGATGTTCAGCGCGTCCCGTGGGCAGTCGGAGCGACCCTCCACCCGGTACAGGCCGTAGTTCATGTGGCGGGCGATGACGGCCACGCCGTCCTCGCTGGTGACGGCCAGCTCCCGGCGGATCTGCTCGGTGTCCACGTCCCGCAGGCCGATGATCTGGTAGTGGAGGCGGGCATACTCCGCCACCTTGTCGTAGTGGGTGGTCAGCAGGGAGATGGCGTTGACGCCGTTGAGATACCGGGTGACGGCCTGCACGATGACGGCGCCCTCGTCGGGGTTGGTGCCCCGGGCGAACTCATCCAGCAGGAACAGGGAGTAGCCCTGCTCCACCTCCGCCAGCGCCTTCTGGAACTGGACGATCTCGGAGCCGAAGCCGCTGAGGCCGGACTGGATGGACTGCAGGTCGTCGAACAGCATCTTCACGCTGTGGAACCTGTCTCTTATACACATCTGACGCTGCCGACGATCGCATAAGTGTAG
>URVR01000088.1 GCA_900551355.1 uncultured Eubacteriales bacterium
TCTCGTGGGCTCGGAGATGTGTATAAGAGACAGGGGGCGCGGGCTGCTTCTGGGGCAGCTTGCCGGCATCCTCCAGCTGGCGTTCCCGTGCCAGGGCATCCAGGTCGTAGGCCAGACTGCCGTAGACGGCGTTTTTGCGATAGAGCTGGGCCAAGGGACGGTCACTCCTCTCCGGAAAGATGGGGCGCTCTGCGTCAGAGCTTTTCCGCTACGCGCAGCTTGGCGCTGCGGGCGCGGGGGTTTTCGGCCAGCTCCGCGTCGCCGGATACGATGGGCTTGCGGCTGACCAGCCGTATCTTCGGCTTTTTGCCGCAGACACAGACGGGAAATTCAGGCGGGCAGGTGCAGCCGGTGGCCAGCTCCTGCATGGTTTTTTTGATGATGCGGTCCTCCAGCGAGTGGAAGGAGATGACGGCCAGCCGGCCGCCTGTGTTCAGGTGGGATACGGCGGCCTCCAGCATGGGGGGCAGGGCGTCCAGCTCGCCGTTGACGGCGATGCGGATGGCCTGAAAGCTGCGCTTGGCGGGGTGCTGCTTCTCCCGGAGGGCGGCGGGGGGCATGGCGGACTTGATGATGTCCACCAGCTGCAGCGTCGTCTCGATGGGAGCCTGCTCCCGGGTCTGCACGATGCGGCGGGCGATAGCGGGGGCGCAGCGCTCCTCGCCGAAGTCGTAGAGGATGCGGCGCAGCTCCTCATAGGGCCAGTCGTTCACTACGTCCCGGGCGGTGAGAGGGGCCGTGCGGTCCATGCGCATGTCCAGCGGGGCGTCGTGCATGTAGGAAAAGCCCCGGGCGGCGTCGTCCAGCTGGGGGGAGGAGACGCCCAGATCGAAGAGCATCCCGTCCACGCCGGGGATGTGGAGGTCGGCGAGGATATCGCCGATACGGTCGAAGTTGCTGTGGACAAGGGTCACGCGATCCAGATAGGGCGCCAGACGCTCCCGGGCGGCGTCGATGGCGGTCTGGTCGCGGTCGATGCCGATGAGCCGCCCGCCTGCCGTCAGGCGGCGGACGATCTCCAGCGAATGGCCGGCGCGGCCCAGCGTGCCGTCCACATAGACGCCGTCGGGCCGGATGGCCAGTGCGTCCAGACATTCGTGAAGGAGAACGGGCTTGTGGCCGTAGTCCTTTTCATTGATGTGGTCACACATGGGTCACAGCCCCATTTCCGCCATGGCCTGCTCCAGCGCGCCGGAGGAGAAGGCCTCGTTTTCAATGGCGGCCCAGCGCTCGGCGCTCCAGATCTCGGCGCGGTCAAAGCTGCCTACTACCACGACCTCCTTGGTCAATCCCGCATACTCCCGCAGCTTGGCGGGGATGAGGATGCGGCCCTGGGAGTCCGGCTCGCAGTCCGCCGCGTAGGCGAACAGGGCGCGGAGCTTTTTTACCTCGTTGTAGGACAGCTCCTTCAGGCGGGCCATGAAGGCGGCCCAGCTCTCGTCGGAGTAGACGGAGAGGCAGTGGTCCTGTCCCACGGTGACGTGGAACGTCTGGCCCAGCTCCTTGCGGAGGGAGGCCGGGATGAACAGGCGGCCCTTGGCGTCGATATTGTGGCTGAACTGACCGGTCATGGGGCCGCCTCCTCTCGTGTGAAATCAGGTGACGGGTGGAAAACCGTGGGATAATCCCCCACAAAAGGGGGCACTTCCCCCACATTCCACCACTCACGGGATTAGTATACATAATGCGTTATGAAAATGCAAGCAGAAGTTTCCCCCGGCGGAGGCTGCAAAAGCGCCAGTTTTTTCCAGAAAACAGGGGAAAAAGGACATGGGTTAAAACGCATGTTCGAGGGGAGGGGACGCAAAAAACCGGTAGACACAAAATATAGTGTCTACCGGTTTGAAGCGCCACAAGATGTTATTTGATTGTGGGAAATGTAGAAATGCTTGTGAAATATTCGGTGATTTTTAACAAAGGGGACAGAGGGGGCGTTACTGGGCGCTGTCCTCCGTCTTGGGGGCATCCTCGCCGGCACCGGTGCGGTTCAGCTCGGCCCGCTGGGCCTGCATCTGCTCCTGGCTGGCGGCGCGGAAGCGGACGCGGGATTCCTGTACCTCGGTGAGGGCCATCTGGATGGCCTCCTCCGTGCGGCGCAGAGCGTCCTCGGTGTAGGTGTTGGCCACATGATACAGCTCGCGGGTGCGCTCCTCGGCGCGGCGGACGATCTCGCTGCTCTTCTGGCGGGCCAGCTGGATGGTCTCGCTCTCGGAGACGATGACCTTGGCGTCCAGCTCCGCCTGACGCAGCATCTTCTCCACTTCCTTTTTGGCGCCGGCCACATACTCACTGCGGGCGGCGATCAGCTCCCGGGCCTTTTTCAGCTCCAGCGGGAGCTTGGCGCGGATCTCATCCAGCAGATCCAGCGCCTCATCGCGGTTGATGATGCATTTGTCGGAGCTGAAGGCGGCGCTCTTGGCCTCGTCGATCATGCCGTAGAGCATATCCAGCAGTCGCTGCACATCCTTTTCTTCCATATCCCTGGTTCCTTTCTAAGTTTCTGGCAGGACGTCAGCCCCGCGTTTTTTCCAATTCCTCGGCGATGGGCGCCGGCAGATACTTTTCCAGCGGCTGGCCGTAGCGGATCATCTCCCGGGCCATGGTGGAGCTGAAATGCTCGTATGCCGCGCTGGCGGGCAGCAGCAGCGTCTCCAGGCCCGGCAGGACGCCCTGGTTGATGCGGGCCATCTGCAGCTCCATGTCCCAGTCCGTGGCGTTGCGCACGCCCTTGAGCAGGATGTGGGCGCCCTTTTCGCGGGCGTAGTCCGCCAGCAGGCCGCTCCAGTTCTCCACCTCCACGTTGGGGATGTCCGCCACGCTGCGGCGGATCAGCTCCAGCCGGCGCTCCGGCGTGAACATGGGCAGCTTCTTCTCGCAGTTGACCATGACGCAGACATACAGCTTGTCAAAGCAGGCCGCGCCCCGGCGGATGATGTCCAGATGGCCCAGCGTGATGGGGTCAAAGCTGCCGGGATAAATGGCGATCTTCATGGTCAGTCCTCGTTTCCGCCGCGATGGAACACCGTCAGCTTGATCTTGCCGTACCGGTACTCGCGGTACAGCCGATAGGGGGCCGGAAGTGCGGGCAGAACCGTATCTGCGGCACTTTCCGCTACGATTATACCATGCTGGCGGCAAATGTCAAACGCTGCGATGTCCGTCAGCGCCTGTTCCAGCAGGCCGGAGGCGTAAGGGGGATCCAGAAACACCAGATCGAACTTTTCGCCGCTGCGGAGATAGGGCAGGGCGTCCCCCTGCCGGACACGGGCGCGGTCCGCCAGCCGGCACAGGGCCAGATTCTCCTGAATGAGCCTGACGGCATCGGGGCGGCGGTCGATGAACACGCACTCCGCCGCGCCGCGGCTCAGGGCCTCGATGCCCAGCTGGCCGGTGCCGGCGAACAGATCCAGCACGCGGCGGCCCTCAATGTCGAACTGGATGATGGAAAACAGGCTCTCCTTCACCTTGCCGGTGGTGGGGCGCGTCTCCATGCCCTGCAGTTCCTTCAGTACTCTGCCCCGGGCAGAGCCGGTGATGACTCTCATCGGTGGTCACCCCCTTGGATCGAAGCATTCAAAGATGACCAGCGCGCCGTCCTGCTCGGCGGCGTCCATGTCCGCTTTGGAGCGGATGGTCCAGCTGAACTCCTGGGCGCCGTACAGCCCGCGGCACAGCCGGAGGGACAGGCATTTCCGATCCTCATAGCGGTAGGCGATGAAGTCGGGACGGGTGCGGGCGTTCAGCAGCAGATTGCTCAGCACCCAGCGCACCGCGCCGGGCAGGTTCGTCCCGTCGCCGTGACGCCGGAAGTTTTCAGAGAGCTGACCGCGCACCACGTCGGGACGGTTGGCCCACAGCCACATGAGGCAGCGGGGGTCGAAGGACTCGATGCAATAGGTGACGTGGTGCTTGTCCAGCAGCTTGCAGGCGGCGGCGGCCAGCGCCTCGGCGTTGCCCCGCTCGGCCTTCAGCTCTACGATCAGGGGCGCCTTGCCCGCGAAGATGGGCAGCACCTCGTCCAGCAGGGGGATGTGGTGCTCCGTACCCTCCAGCTTGTAGTTTTTCAGCTCCTCCGCCGTCAGATCCTCCACCAGCACGTCCGCGCCGGCGGTGCGCAGCAGGGAGGCGTCGTGGATCACGGCCAGATGGCCGTCCTTCATGAGATGGACGTCCAGCTCCGCACCGAAGCCGCACTGGACGGCACGGCGGAAGGCGGGGATGGAGTTTTCGGGGATGCGGGGCTTATCGTGGAAGCCGCGGTGGGCGAAGCGCCATTTGCGGAAGCGCTCCCAGTCCTTGCGGCGGCGGCAGCGCAGGCACAGGACGTACAGCAGGCACACCAGGACGAAAAGCCCTAACAGAATATATACGATGGTCATATCAATCCGCCTCCAGATCTTCCAGAACTTCGATGCCGACCCTGGCCTCGGGCTTGCTGTCGCCATGCCTCACCATAAGCATGGTGAAGAACGCCAGCGCCGTGAACACGGCGGCGTAGGGGAACAGAACGTGCATGCCGAACTGATCCATCAGCAGGCCGGACACCATGGGGGTGGCTACCTGCGCCGCCATGGAGGCGGTGTAGTAGAAGCCGGTGTACTTGCCCACGTCGCCGCCGGAGGCCAGCTCCACCACCATGGGGAAGGAGTTGACGTTGATGGTGGCCCAGCCGATGCCGGCCAGCGCGAACATGGCGTTCATCAGCATGGTGGGGCTGTCGGCATTGAGGAAGGCGGCCACGGTGAAGGAGCCGGTGAGCATCACCACGCCCGCCAGAATGGTCTTCTTGCGGCCCACCTTGCTGGCGATGAAGCCCACGGGCAGATAGGCCACGATGGCGGCGGCCTGGGCGATGATGAGGGTCAGGTTATAGTCCTTGTGCAGGATGTTGCTGGCGTAGACGGAGTACTTGCTGGTGACGGCGTTGTAGCCGAAGAACCACAGCACGATGGAAAGCAGGATGAAGATCAGGCTCTTGACCTCGTCGGCGGACAGCTTGCGGCTGGCGGTGGGGTCATCGGCCTCGGACTGCTCCTCCAGCCCGGCGTCCACGGCCTGCTGCTGCATCTCCGCGGCCCACTCCGGCTCGCGGACGGTGAGCAGGAAGATCACCAGCGCCGCCAGCATCAGCGCCGCGATGACGCCGAAGTAGCCGGTGTAGCTCATGAGGCTGTTGCGGACGGCGGAGGTGGCGAACACCATGCCCAGCGCCAGCACCAGGATGCCGCCGGCGGAGCCCATGAGGTTGATGACGGCGTTGGCCTTGGAGCGCAGGGGCTTCAGTGTCACGTCGGGCATCAGGGCCACGGCGGGGGAGCGGAACGTGGCCATGGATACGAGGATGATAAGCAGCAGCACCACAAAGAAGATCAGCGTGGAGGGGTGCTCCGCCGTCATCTGCCAGGCGCAGGCCTGCCGGGCGGGCACCACATAGTTGGTGTAGTCCGGGTTGGTGACGGTGGACTCGCCGCTGACGATCTGACTGCGGATGGCGGTGAACTCCGCCTCCGTGAACTTCTGGCTGAGAATGAACTTCTCGCCGGAGGGGGTCAGCAGGGTAGCGTCCTTCTCCTCCCGGTAGATGGCGGTCAGGGCGGCGGGGTCGTCGATGGCGGACACGTCCTGCAGGTTCTTCAGCTGGGCATTGTCCACGAAGGACAGGCAGACCAGCGCCACCGCGGCGATGAGGGTGCCGACGACGATGAAGGGCGTCCGGCGTCCGTGGCGGCTGGTGCATTTGTCGGAGATGTGGCCGAACAGGGGCAGCAGGAACAGCGCCAGCACGTTGTCCAGCGCCATGATGACGCCGGACCAGGTCTGGCTCATGCCGAACTTGTTGGTCAGGATCAGGGGGATGGTGTTGTCGTAGGCCTGCCAGAAGGAGCAGATCAGGAAGAAGGCGAAGCCTACCATGATGGTGCGCTTGTAGTTGAGTTTCATAGCGTTTCCTCCAATTGGCGGTACAGAGCCGCGATATCAGAAAAGATCCATGTGGGATGGATGCCGTATTGGGCGATATCCGCCTCCGTGCCCTCGCCGGACAGCACGAAGATGCTGTCGATGCCGGCGTTGACGCCGCAGGCGATGTCGGTGTAGAGCCGGTCGCCGATGATGACCGCCTGCTCCGGCGCAAAGCCGGTGCGCCGCAGCGCCAGCTCCGCCATGGCGGGCCGGGGCTTGCCCAGAAACAGCGGCTCACGGCCGGTGGCGGTGGTCAGCATGCGGCAGACGCTGCCGCAGTCGGGAACGGAGCCGTACCAGGTGGGGCAGACCCAGTCGGGATTGGTGGCCAGCCATGTGACGCCCCGGTTCAGCAGGATGCAGGCATCCTCCAGCTTCTGGAACGTCAGCTCCCGGTCGAAGCCGCACAGCAGGATGTCGATGCCGTCCTCCAGCCGGTCGGTGACGGGGATGCCGGCCTCCCGCAGCTGGGCGAGGAACGAGCGGGTGCCGAAGACATAGCACCTCTTGCCGGGGTGGCAGCGGCGCAGGTGGTCGATGGCGGCATCCACGGAGGTGAGGTAGTCCTCCCGCCCGGTGGGGATGCCCATGCCGGAGAGCTTGTCGATATAGCCCTCCACACCGCGGGAGGAGTTGTTGGTCAGGAACAGGTACCGTCCGCCGGTGCGGCGGATGTGGGACAGAAATTCCGGTACCTTGTCAAACAGCCGGTCATCCAGATAGAGCGTGCCGTCCATGTCCAGCAGGAACAGGCGTTTTTCCGACAAAGACATTTTTTGCCTCCCTCCGTTTGCATACCTTATAGAATAGCACAAAGACCGGGGGCTGGCAAGCACAGGGCGCAAAAAGTGAAAAATTTCGCTGTGCGAAAAAAGTCAGGAAAAGGCAAGCACCGTCGAAAACCGGAAAAAATGTTAATTATGTGTAAAAGCTACAACTTTATCGGAAAGTTCTAAGTAAAACATAGGAATAATCGACAGAAAACCCTTGCATACGATGTCTCATTGTGCTAATTTTTATGGCGGGTCACCGAGAATTGTTGGAACACTGCGAAACGGAGGCCCAAATGCGAATCAAAAAGGACGGGGGAAGAAAATGGAGACCAAAATACGAGTGATGCTGGCGGATGCCAGCGCAGAGTTCCGACTATTGCTGCGGGAGGCTCTGGAGGAGACCGGAGAGTTCCAGGTGGTAGGCGAGACGGGGGACGGCGGCCAGGTGGCGGCGCTGGTGGCGGAGACGCATCCGCAGATCCTGCCGCTGGACACCATGCTGCCGGTACTG